>NZ_LROR01000055.1:0-79872 GCF_001675205.1 Clostridium coskatii
ACTGTACACCGGTGAAAAATTAGACACCGAATTTCATATCAAGACGAACTAACATTCGATTTTTTGTCAAAAAATTCGAACGTCTATTTTGTGCGCCCTTTTTTAAGAAAAACATATCGAAATCTTTTAAAAAACTATCTTGACATATTACCAGATTGCTTATTATTTAATTTCATTATTATTTACAGCAATTAGGTTTACTTTTTCCTTTACAAATACAATCATCTGTATCAGTTATGATATTCATTAAAAATAGCATTAATCTGTTTGCATTATTGTTATTCAAACGGTAATGACTCCATAAACCTTCTTTTCTAGATTCTACAAGTCCGCATTCCATCAAAACTTTCATATGGTGAGATAAAGTAGGCTGTGTAAACTCAAAATATTCTAGTATGTCACAAGCACATTTTTCACCGCAGGATAATATATCAAGAATTTTTAATCTGCTAGGATCTGATAATGCCTTAAATATCTTTGCATTATCTTCATATTTTTTATCCATTGTATCACCTCGTGTATAGACAATTATCTATATATAATATAAACTATAATTTATATACAGTCAATAAAATATAGTGTTATTAATTAGAACTAGTATTTATATATAAATGATAATCTATGCATACATTTTATGTATTTAATTTTAAAGTGTTCCAATCAATTTTTTAAATATGTTTTATTTATTGTAATATATTAAAATTATCTTATAACATTTGCTTATACAAAATTGACCTTTTATTAATATAAATAATAATTATTGCAAGAGAAATTTATTGAATTTAATATATGACTGAGGGGAATTATATCAAACTGCTTACAATTATATGGCAGTTTTAATATTATAAAAATACTATAGGAGGAAATTACATTGAATAAGATTATTGACTTACATAAAATAAAAACTACGGCAGAAAATTATTACCGTAATGGGGATTTTTATTGTTCTGAATCAATAGTAAAAACAATTAAGGATGAATTTAACCTGCCAGTATCCGATGACATTATAAAGATGGCTTCGGGTTTTCCAGTAGGTATAGGTGGATCTGGATGTACTTGTGGTGCAGTAACCGGAGGCATTATGGCAATAGGCTTATTTTTCGGAAGATGTGAACCCAAAGATGAAAGGGTTAATAAAGCTATGGCTTTATCTAAAGAACTGCATGATATTTTTAAAGATAAACATAAATACTTATGCTGCAGAGTTTTAACAAAAGATATGACCCTTGGTTCTGAAGAACATATGAAACAATGCATTTACTTTACAGGAGAGGTTGCAGAAGAATCAGCAAAAATAATAGCCAGAGAATTAAACCTAAAGGTGAAATAATTAATCTATTTAGCATAAAACTCCCAATACCAATCTTGGGAGTTTTAACAATTTATCCGATGGCTACCGGCCGTAATACCCCATCGCACTCTGTGAAAGCGACTATCACCAAATCAAAGATTTGGGATATCTGCTTTTCTTATAAAGTGGGGTATAACGGCTGCTACGGCCCTAGATAACGATTTCTAAGCATCAGGTGGAGTCAAAACTACATCGCACCATTTTCCATTACTCATCTTTCCTAGTCTTTCTCTTACACCTACTTCTCTAAAACCACATTTTTTATGTAGTGCTATGCTTGTTAAATTTTCTTTTATAATTCCAGATTGTAAAGTCCAAAATCCATTTTAAACAAAAACATTATTCCTTTAACACAACTCCAAGTAGGCTAATAATCGAAACAGCCTGAGTATATGAGATTATTGCGCCGCGAATATCTTCCACACCTGCAGCGATAGCATCAATTTTGCAGCTTGTAAAATCTATTCCTTTTAGTTTAGTATTGCAGAATTGCCCCTGTGTAATATCAGTGTCTTTAAGTTCCAATTTAGAAAATTTGCTCTCATAAAAATCAACATATGGAAACTGACAGTTACTGAAGATTGCTTGTTTGAAATCTGTAAATCTAAAACATGTATATTGTCCACTACACTGATCAAACATAACATTTCTAAAAACCGCTTCCGTAAAATTACTTCCCGTGAGCTTACAGTTTATAAATTCTACTTTATATATTGAGGATTCGCTCAAATTAACATTAGATAAATCACAGTTTTCAAATCTTACATCTAAAAATTCTGCCTGCTCAAATGATATATTTATAAACTTTACATTTCTGAATATTACTTCATTAAAGGATACTCTTCTTGCCTTAAAATTTTCCACCAAGCATTCATTCACCAATACAGATGAAATTGAATCATAATCAGATATTCCTCTTTGTAATAAATCAAACTCAGGTAGATTGTCTTTAATCTTTGGCTTTAGTACTTTAGTAACATTTCTATTTTGAACCATTTTGTTTTTATCTCTCCCCTATAACTTATTTCTGAAATAACGCACCTATTTAATAAATAAGTTTTTCATATCAGTAATTACAGATTATGCGAATCTTTATATTAATTATAAAGCATATTTCCATACATTACATTATAATATGATGTGTAATAATTTTGCTATAAAGATGGCATATCAAGTTTGTATATAAATGAATTATAGGTAGTCATTGGATATGTAAAAATTTATAAAATGGATATAGACTAATTTATAACACCATGATCTGAAATATTTAATTTTACATTAACATTAAACTTAACACTGGGATACACGTTTTTCCAGTTAACATTTTCAAAATAAGAATTATATTTAGCGCGAATAATGTCACCTATTCCCAAAGGATCACTATCAATTTTTTGTGTATAGGTTAAAACTTGCTCACAACTTTTTTTTATCTCCGCTTCCAATGTTTTTTCAATATTTTTCCGCACTTCCACATCTGGAATGGCATTCCAATGCATTTCATTCAGCGAACCATCAAAGTTTAAAGTAATATCTGCTATTGGTGTATTGTTCTCCAAATAAACATTAACTTTTCTTTTAACTTTTCTAATACCAATGGCACATCCCCTTTTTCCATTATTATATCCTGGATTTTCAAAATGTTTACTTACATATACAGATTTTTTTGCTTTTCCCATCATCGATAATAATAGTAAAGTTTGATTTGTATCTATTTTGCCAACCATTTTATCTTCAGAAAAAAGTGCTGACCCAATTACTTCAATGCCCTTTCCCTTATCATACTGCAACTTTACCATGGGAGTAATTGGATCTATACCTGGTGAAAAAAATGTTGTAGTGAATCTATGTATTTGAGTATCAGGCACATAAGATTGCTCTATATTATCCTCAATTAATTGATGTATATAAAATGCTGGACGGGGCTTATCTCCAAAACTTTGAGCTTTTTCCATCAAATTTCTTGGACTTCCTTCCACAACTGCAACGTATGCTATTATAGAGGTAGTTGGATCTCTTTCAAAAACTTCCAATAAATTATTTATGCCCTTTGCAGCTATGGAATCTGATATTAAAACTTGCTGTACTTTTCCCGCTTCCAACATCTTAGACGAAACTTTTCTTGCATCTTCTCTAAATTCTCTTAATAAATTTTCCTTACTATCATATATAACTTCAACCTGCTCTTTTGATTTTGGCTCTACAACTGGATCTGTATAAGTAATCAGGAGATTATTATTAGAGGGCTCTATTCCAACCTGTAATATAAAACCTGTTCTCTCATAAATTGTTTGATCCCAACAACCTTCTAAAAATATGGTAAATATTAAAATTATAGTAATTAGTCTTTTTTTCAATATTACTCCCTCCCTTTTAAACATGAAATAAAAAAGGAAATTATTATAAATGCTATATTAATTATTCCCCATATAGCTATATAATTGATATATCTGCAAATCATCTGTATATCACTAAGTGTTACTCCAATTATGAACATAATTATAAAAATTACTGCAATTAATAGTTTTTCTCTTTTTATTCTAAATATTTTTAAAACACAATAGTAAGATGAAAAAAAATAATTTGTTACAGAAGATGCCATCATAGGAAACCAAAACAATATAAAAATCATATCAAATCTTTCTATAACCGGTACCCTTACTGCCTCCTCAATATTATAGATTGGGAATACAAGCATTTTTAACTTCATTTCACCAAATATAAGTACTGAAACTACAACAATAATTAGATAAAATAGTGTAGTATATACAACACCTTGTATAATATGCATTGTTATATGTTCTTTGTTAACTACATTTGGATAAAAAACTGAAGCAAGCTCAAATCCTAAAAAAGAATAAATTGTATAAGGAAGACTTTTTATTATTAAGTTAAAATCTGACTTAGCAATAGGCATTATATAAGTAATTCTAATATCTTTAATAATCATTGCAAATGTAAAAATTATTACTATATGAGATAAATACAGCAGCGTAGTAAATCTACATATTACTTTTAATCCTTTAGCAGTAAGATAAGTTGTAGGTAAAGCAATCAAAAATGATATAACAATTTTGGGAGTTTTCCTTAAGATTAAAACACTTACTATTCCAGTAAGCAGCCTTATATTGAGAGCTGCAAAAGCAAATATATAGCAAATAAATATAAAATTCAGAATTACTCCCAAACTTTTGCCATATAACTTTATATTTATCTCCAAAATCGAGTTATTTTTATATCTTTTTAAAAGTGCTAACTCAAAGAGTGCAGAAAACAATACTAAAACTCCTGTTAAAATAACAGCTATCCAACCATCATGACCAACTTTTTTTGCAAGAACAGAGGGCAATGTCATAATGCCTAAGCCAATTTGAGACGATAAAGCAAATGTCCTTAATTGTTTAGAAGTGATCTGATGCCTTTTATCCTCCAACTATTTACCACCCCTTTTCTTTTTGAGTGGCTTTGATATATGCGGTATTATCTTCATAAAATCTAAAGGTGCTCTAATTATAGTATCCTTAATATTCCTTTTTTTGAAAGGAACTATAGGCATTAAATAGGGCTGGCCCAGCGATTCCAATGATAATAGGTGTGCTATTACTAAAACTGTAGATATTAATACTCCTATGATTCCAAAAAAAGATGCTAAAATTAAAAACATAAATCTTGTCAATCTTAATGCTGACCCAAAGTCATAAACTGGATTTACATAAGATGCTATAGCAGTAACTGCAACTATTATAATAAATAAGCTGCTGACTATTCCGGCATTAACAGCTGCCTGCCCAATTATAATACCACCTGTTACAGCTATGGTAGTAGAAATATAGGTAGGCAGCCTAATAGATGCTTCTCTAATTATTTCTATTGTAAATTCCATTATAAGCGCTTCAACAATAGGTGGAAAAGCTACTTGAGTTCTGGATATTGCCAAAGGTTCAAGCAAATTTATAGGTACTAAATAATATTGAAAGGATGTTATAGATATGTAAATGGAGGGTAAAATTACAGCAATAATCATTGAAAACAGCCTTATTAATCTAAAAAAAGATCCAATCATCCACTTAGTACTATAATCATCTAATGCTTGAAAAAAGCTCCAAAAAGAAACTGGAACTATTAGCGCAAAGGGAGTGCCATCCATTAATATTGCAAATCTTCCTTCCAATAATGCAGCTATTACCTTATCTGGTCTCTCTGTAGGTAAATATTGTGGAAATGGCGAATTTGGTGAATCTGTAATATATTGTTCAATATACCCAATAGCCAATAGTCCATCCGTATCAATTTTGCTAATCTTAGTAAGCAATGTATTTAGTAGTTTCGGATTTGCAATACCTTGAATATATCCGATAGTTACTGTCTGCTTTGTTCTACTTCCTACCTGAACAGTTTTAAACTTTAAATCATTGTCCTTGATTTCCCTTCTTATTAATGTAATATTTGTGTCAAGGTTTTCAATAAAACCCACATATGGACCTCGCACATTCTTCTCACCCTCAGGTTCTTTTATACTTCTCTTTTCAACTTCCTTTAAATCGCATATGATTGCATAGTTTAGCTTATCCATTAAAAAAACTGTTTTTCCGTTTAGTACTGATGTAACAAGAATATTAATATCATAACCTAGAGAAGTATTAAACAAAGGCAAATAATCCAAAATTTCTTTATCAGATATATTATCAATATCTATAGACAAAATAGGCTTTATAAAATCTCTCTGAATCAAATCAAAATTTATAAACCCCTTGAGATAAAAAAAACATCCTTTTATTCCATTTTTTAGAATCAACTTTTTAGTTAATATATCTGGACAATCCTTGAACTTTTCATCTAGTTCATTTATATTGACATCTATATCTTCGGATAAAACTTTATTCGAATTCATCTTTTAAGTACCCCTTAGTAAATATAATAAATTCTACAAGCTTATATCTATTATTTTTTATGAGTGCTATAATAAATATTTTTCAAAATAGAATTACATTTTTCACTTAACCTTCTATATTATTTTAGTATAGCTATTTTAGTTCAAAATATGTAAAATAAACTTGCTTAAGTCTACTACTTCACATACTCATTGCTTTAGCAATTACAGTAAAGATGAAACTCAAAATTAGATATTAACTGGATTAATAAAATGTCTCATAAACGGATTGTTGCTTAGAAATGGAGAAAGCGTGACTACCAGAAGTATAATCTCTAATTGGTCTTTCCTGTGTGGGAGGGAATGGATATAGATTTGTGTAAAAATCAAATCTATATCCATTATTTTTGTTCTCCATAACTGAGAACTGTGTAATTATTCCATTCTTTTAATGTATCAAATTGAGAGGCATTATTCCTTTAACACAACTCCTTATAACTTATTAATTATATTTGCCCCTCTAATAACATCCAATCTTGCAAAAAGTCTATGTATTCCTGCAACCCCTACATCAATCACTTTTTCAACTCTATTTCCTAGTATTTTTGCAGTTTCATACGCCTCTTCTACTACTGGCAAGTCAGAAGTTCCTGCCGAAACAATGGCTATATAACTATCTGTAATGGCTTGTTCTTTTTTTCTGATAGTTATTGTTTTTCCAAGCTTATTGTACTCTGCCTCAATGCATATCTCCTTTACCGCATTATACATTTCTTCATTTGCTCTAGTACCTAATATATTAACATTTTTTGTAAGCATAAATTTCACAATATCTCTAACTTGATCTACTGTCTTTCCAGCACAATATATTACTTCCGGATAACCAACTCTAATTTCTCTATGATTATCTATTTTTGCAAAACCCAAATCCTTAAAAGGTAAATCTTCTAATTTTTCAAGAACTTCTTCTACATTTATTCTATTCTCTTTAACACTTTTCAATAAAATTTTAATTTCTTCTTTATCCACTATGACCTTTCCTTATATCAATTACATAATTATAATCTTGCTCTTTAGCAATATATAATATGATACTAAACACTGCAGTTTTGCAAATTATACTCTTAAGACATTTGCAATATAAATAAAATTTTATAGTGTATCTAGACCTCTAGAGCTTCGATGACTTTTAACAGAGTCACTTTAATTAAATAAAAGTGTAAATGTTCACCATCAATAATTTGATAATTAACATTTACACTTTTACAGTACCACTACAGTTTGCCTATAACTATAATAAATCTAATAGGTAATAGTAATGACTATACAAATTTATACTAGATTTATTAATAAATTTGTTTAAATAAAAATATCGCAATAATGCTTCCAGCTATTGGTGCTACCACAGGAATCCAAGCATATGACCATTGAGAATTTCCTTTATTTTTAAGAGGAAATAATGAATGTACGATTCGAGGACCTAAATCTCTGGCAGGATTTAATCCAGGACCAGTTGGACCGCCTAAGGATGTAACTAAAGTACATACAAGAAAACCAAGACCAAGATAGCCTATTCCAATGGTTTGTTTTAAGTCTGTGGAATTAAGCATAAATTCTGCACCAAGAACTAATAAAAATGTACCAAAAAATTCCGTAATAAATCCATTTATATAACTTCCAGAAGCTGATATGGTAGAGCATGTACCAAGAATGCTTTCAGTATTCTCTGTTTTTTTATAAAATGGAAGATAAACAAAGTAAAGAATAACCTGACCAATTATAGCACCAATAAGTTGAGCCACTACATATGGAAAGACTTCTGACCAAGAAAAAAATCCATTTATTGCTAAACCTATAGTCATAGCTGGATTTATATGGCTGCCACTGATTGGCCCAAACATTAAAGCTGGAATCATTACACCAATTCCATAACCAACGGCAATAATAAGCCATCCATTGTGATAGCCTTTTGTTCCTTTTAATTCTACATTAGCAACGGCATCATTACCAAATAGTACCAAAATTGCTGTGCCAAGCATTTCACAAATCAATTTTACAATTAAACTATAATGCATTATTTAAGACAACTCCTTTTTTATGTTACCAATCTCTATTTGACAATAACAGAAAGTCCATCTGGGATAACTGTTACTTTAGCGTTTTCTCCTTCTATCTCATAAGCACGCTTTAGTGCCTGATCAAATGTTGCAGCAAGTTCCATATGCATGTCTTTAATAAGCTTTGGCTCAACAAGATCAGAAACCATTATGACATGATGCTTTGAAAGAATACGTGCCAATATTTGAGAAGTCCACTGGTCTGGAATAGTTTTCTGACGCTCTGTATGAATAGCTTTTTCTAAGAATTCCTCAGGTGTTTTGGAATTGGCAAGATTTTTATAAAATCCTTCACCACCATGACCATCGACGCAGCCAGCAACCATTATAATAACGCCGTTTTCTTTATTTGTAGCTTCTGCTGCTGTCATTCCTTTTACTGCTTGATAAATATTTTGATCAAGAGGATAACCGCCATTTGTTGATACAGCAATATCACAAGGTATCTTTTTAACTTGTGCCAGCTCCTTTACAAAATTACAGCCAGTTTCATGAGCTTTTTCAAGATCTCCAGCAAAGGAGCCTATGATTTGTTTGTTACCATCAAGAACAACATTTAAGATAAATTTAAGACCAACTGTTTTAGCTGCATATACCATATCTTCATGAACAGGATTACCTTTTATATTACCAGTACGTGCCTTATTTGAATCTATAAATTCACCACAATGATTTGCCATAATTGTTTTATAAGATGCTATTCCAGGTAATACAGATTTACGTCCACCAGAAAAGCCAGCAAAAAAATGCGACTCAATAAAGCCTTCAGCAATTAATAAATCAGCTTCAGCAGCAACTTTGTTAATAATGCATGGTCCACCTGATGGAAGAGTGCCTATTTTTACCATAGTAGAATCATCGGTTGAAACATGCATTACAATATTTTCATTTTCGACAATTTCCTCACCATATTTATTTACAAGTTCTTCGTGAGTGGATGGGCGATGAAAACCTGTAGCAACAAGTATTTTAATATCTGCATTAGGTTCAACACTTCGAATACGGCGAAGAAGTATAGGTGTAATAATTTTTGAAGGAACTGGACGTGTATGATCTGAGCTTATCAAAACAATATTTTTCTTTCCTTTTACTAGCTCCTCCAATTTAGGTGAACCAATAGGGTTATCAAGGGATTTTTCAACAATTTCTTTTTGAGATAAGTTATTTTTGTAATTTTCTGATTTTGAAATTAAAATACCAGCTAAGTTTTTTTTATTTACTTTTGCAATAATTTGCTTTTTATCATAGGGCAAATTTATATTAACATACTCCATAATTAATATCATCCTCTCTTTATACTTTACGAAGCATCCTTTTAAAAAACTTCTTCTTTTGTATGTCGAAATTAGTATAATTCAAGAAAGTATGCTTGTATAGCCAAATAAAAAGATAGCTGACATAAGAAAAATTTATAACAAAATTAGTCTTATATCAGCTATAATAAAAATAATAAATATTAGCTATTATTTTTATTTAATTTGACCACATAATCAATAAATAGTTTTATTGCACGGTATTTTGGATTTTCTTTTTTATATAATAGGAAGGCTTTCATAGTATATGATGGGTCAATATTACAGTATCCATGCTCATAGCTATCACCGAGCGTATTAAGAAGACGTTCTGCAATAAGTGCTCCGGCAGTATTTCTCTTGCAATATTGAATTATAGCATAGGGAGATGGCAATTGTGCTGCCACAACCGGTACTTTACCAGCAATGTTAAAATACTGATCAATCATTTTGTTCATAAAATTATCTGGTGGATACTTTACTAAAGGAAAATTTAAAATAGTTTTTATACTTATTGTATTACATATTTCCGTAATATTAGGTGCATAATACACCATCTTATCCCTTCGAAATAGGACTTTTTCAAAGTTTTCTAGAGTTTCATCATCAGAAAGAAAACTGGATGCAATATCAATTTTACCACTATTTAAAGAGTGTATAAGTTCATTTTTCTCCATACTGTAAACAGTAATCAATATATTCTTATTTTTTTGAAAATAAGTGACATACTGATTCATAAGTATATCACCAAGCGATGTAAGTACACCTACTTTTAGTTCTATTGCTTTTTCACTACTTTTTTGCTGAAATTCATAGATTGTTTCAACTAATTCTGGCAATATTCCACATATTTTTTTATAAAAAATTTTACCTTCAGGTGTTAAACAACTTCCCCGATTGGAACGTAAAATAAGTTTTACTCCCAAAGTTTCTTCAAGTTTTTTCATTTGAAAGCTAAAAGCAGATTGGGTTATATTTGCTTGATTGGCGGCAAGTGTAAAATTTTGTACTCTTTCGTAAATTATAAAATTCTTTAACTCTTCAATGCTAGGTAACTCTTTTATTTAAAACATCTCCTTATCCTTTGTAATATATCATATCTGCTTTTTAATTGCAAGAATAGCATATATTTGAATAAATATATGCTACTTATCCAATTTTCTTCTATTTATTTTTTAATTTCTACAAAAGTATCATAATAAGCTGCCTGCTTACCCATATCGGCAATTTGATTTTCCGTTAGAAAATTTGGATTTGAACTCTTTTCCCACCAACCTACATTCATATGGACAAGGTTATCTGATACTTTATCCGTTATATTTATCTTTACCCGTATTTCTCCCCTAGAAGATTTCAATTTAACAATATCACCATTATGTATATCCTGTTTCTCTGCTGTATTTTTACTTATATTAGCTGCAGCCATGGTGTCTACATCTTTAAAGCTTTGAGACATAAGTGATTTTTTAGGATGAGTAGTTAAAAGTCTTAATTTATCACTTTTTTCGTCATTAACATAAACTGGTATTGGACTCAATCCATCTTTCTCAGCCTCTTTAGAATATATCTCTATTTTTTTAGATGGTGTTTTAAATTTTAAATCACTCCAGGCAATAGAATTTTCCTGTATGGTTACATATCCATTTTTTATTTTTTCAAGGGTTATTCCCTTCTTTTCTAAAGGTTTTATTACTTGGGTTAAGTATTCCCTTTTAGATACGTAAGGGTACTCTTTCATCCCCATCTTTTTTGCAAGTTCCATAAAAAAGTAGTATTCATCCATTAATTTATGCTTTGGCTCTATGCACTTTTCATTATATATTATGTAGGGATTACTCATAGAAGAATATAACAGGTCTTCGCTTTCCAGTGTATTAGTACATGGAATAATCAAATCGCAGTGTTTAGCCGTATCAGTCATAAACATATCTATGCATACCTTGAACTCTATATTTTCAAAAGCCTTTATAAAATTATTCAAATCAGGCCATTGGTTTAATGGATTAGCCTTACTTACAAATATAGCCTTAATATCTTTCGAGCATTTAAGTAATTTATGAAAATTCCAGTTTCTATCCTTTAATGCATATTTATAACTGCCATAGGGGTCCAAATTTAATACTTTAGGATACACCTTGTTGGAATAATTTACTCCACCGCCTTTTTTCCCTACACTTCCCGTTATAGCAGCAAGGGCATCTATGCTCCTTACAGAATTTCCCCCATTTTTATACCTTTGAAGTCCATATCCCATACATATAGTACTGTACTTTTCTTCAGCATAAATATGAGAAATTTCTTTTATAGTGTCTATATTAACGCCGCATTCTCTAGACAAATACTCCATACTAAGAGTATCTAAATAAGCTTTATATTCCCTAAAGCCCACTACATTTTTCTTTATGAATTCCGCATCCTGCAGATTTTCTTCTATTATTACCTTTGTCATAGCCATGGCCATAGCAGCATCTGATGCTGGATTTATCTTTATATGAATATCACAAAAATTTGTGCTGTCAGTAGAAATAGGATCTATAACTATTATTTTTGCCCCGTTTTGCCTTGCTTTTTTCAAAAATGGCAGCAGCTGAATATGAGAATTTGCTGGATTTTTGCTCCACAGTATTATATTTTTTGCATTCAATATGTCTTCTATGGAATTTGATTTATTATCTCCAAAATCATACTTTTGGGCCTTATTACCTGCACTCCAGCATATTTCATTTTCTATTTTAGTTATGCCTCCATAAAAATTAAAAAATATATCTTCTATACCTTTCAGTATAGTTCCCGTTCCGGATGAACCATAATGAATTACAGAGTTTGAAGAATATTTTTCTCTGTAATATCTCAATTTATCTGAAATTATATTTATTGCTTCTTCAAAAGTTATATTTACCCACTTACCATTTTGTTTTTTCATAGGTGAATACAATCTATCTCTGGCATTTAACCTCTTCAAATGATTTTTTGCTTTTTCACATACTATACCCTTTGTATAAGGATGGTTTTTATCTCCCTCTATTTTAACTACTTTATTATCTTCCACATATACATTTAATTTACAGCATCCAAAGCAGTCCAGGGGACATCCATGACTCTTCATAATCTATACGCCTCACTTAAAACATCTAATTTTATATATTTTACACCAATTATTTTAAAATTTTCTCCATTATATCTTTTTAATTCATTAAGTACAAGCCTCAATATTTTAAAACTATCTTGCTTTCTTAAAAAATTAGGATTACAATTGTAATTGACTTTTAAAATTAATTTTACTTATAATATGGAGGCATTAAAACATGAAAAGTAAATCTAAAAAAATTTTAATAACTATACTCATAGTTTCTATAACGCTCAATGTGCTTTTGCTATCAAAATTGCACAATCAGCCATGGAATATTCATTTTACAAATGCAAATTCAAGAGATAACTATTTTACAATACACAATGTAAAACAAGCTCAAAGCATAAGTAAAGGAAAGGGAATTAAAGTAGGCATTCTAGATCACTGTTTCGGATATGAATATCATAAAGATTTATACGCTGGTGCTGTTGATTTTATGAATAGTCCTTATGCTTTAAATAAATCAAGTGAACATGGTTACTGGATGGCGAGCACTTTAAAAGAAATTGCTCCAGAATGTCAAGTATATGTATTAAATACTGCAGCAAGCAGCAATGAAGATAAAAGAGTTACTGCTATGATAAACGCAATAGATTGGGCAATAAAAAATCACATTGACATTTTAACCTATTCTCAAATGCCTATATCAGATAAAAATCGTAAAAGATTTGATGCTGCTGTAAATAAGGCAGTAAAAAATAATATTGTAACTACTTTTATACATTATGATAATCCTAATAATATTTGGCCAGAGGAAATGTCTGATCCTAGATTTTCAGATAAAGGTCAGCGAAAACCAGATTTTAGTATATTTCCTTATGACTATAGCGATTTCAGAATAGATACTTACACTGCATATGAGAAATTAAAAAATAATGTTTCTACTGCTGATGGAGATGATATTCCATATTTCTCAGTTTCATCCACCTCACCTGTTACAGCAGGCTTTATAGCTATATTGAAAAGCATAAATAATAAACTTACGCCGGATGAATATAGGCAGATTTTGAAGAAGACAAGTTATAAAACTACTTTTAAAGATCCTTTTAGATTAAATACTTTCCAGTGTTCAAATGTTATAGATATAGGGAAAGCTGCTGCATATATTAAGGAAAATCATTAATTTTTGTATATTGAAATTTTAAAAACATAAATTATTTTTCTATTTATACTATTGTTCTAATTTATATCAAATACAAATTAAGGCATGAAAAAACCGCTATAAATACTAAGTATAGCGGCTTAAATTGCTATTATTTTTTCATTCCAGTATAAACTAAAACTGCATCTCTTAAAAACTCTGCTGTCCCTGGTTGTTTTTTGTCATAATACGCTTTAAATCTTTCATCCTCTACATACATTTTAGCAATACCTGCGTGAGCTTCTTTATTGTAATTTTCCCAATAAAAACTTATCCACTTTGCATGGAGAGAAGCAGCCCTTTGAGCCAGTTCACCTGCAGGATTACCTGTTTTATAGGCTTTACTCAGTGTTTCAAGTATTTCATTTTCAAGTCCAGTTACCTTTTCATATTCCTCAGGTGTCATATTTTTAAGATTGCTATTTGCTTTATCTACAATTTCATCTCCGTACTTTTTTCTGATTTCTTCTCCATATTTTCTTTCATTGTCATTAATAAGCTTTTTCTTGAATCCTTCAAATTTTTCTCTATCACTCATTACAATTCTCCCTTCCATGGATTTAATTGTATTTTCAACATTAGAAATCAATAAATCCAGTTCAATTCTTTTTTCAAGAAGCTTTTTGTGATGTTCTTCAAGTGCTTTAACCCTGTCAAAATCAGGAGAAGTTATGATCTCTCTGATATTTTCAAGCTTTATGCCAAATTCCCTATAAAAGAGTATTAGCTGAAGCCGATCTACTTCATTTTGGCCATAAATACGATATCCTGATGAATTGATTCTTGCCGGCTTCAAAATTCCAATTTCATCATAATATCTAAGAGTCCGTGCACTGACACCCGCCATGTGGGCTAATTTCTGCACTGTATATTCCACTGCTATCACCTCCTGACAATTTAACTATAAACTTATACGCTGCGTCAATGTCAATAAAAAATCTCTGTAAAATACAGAGATTTTTTATTATTCAAATCTGAGTGCATCAATTGGCTTGAGTTTTGAAGCCTTATATGCCGGGAATATACCAAATACAACTCCAACTATAAGGGAGAAAGAAAATGCTACTGCAATTATAGGCAGAGAAAAGGTAACTGACATTCCAAAAGTTGATACAAGCCATCCTATTCCAAGTCCAAATAATACCCCTATTACTCCTCCAAGAGAACTTAGTACAAGTGCCTCAATAAGAAATTGAATCAGTATGTCCTTTCTAGAACCACCCAGTGCCTTTCTTATGCCTATCTCCTTTGTACGTTCCGATACAGATACAAGCATAACATTCATTACTCCTATGCCACCTACAATTAAAGATATTGCAGCTATTCCTCCAAGCAGATAAGTCAAAGTATTTGTTATTGAACTCATCGTGTCAAGCAGCTGTTTTTGACTCATAACCGTATGGTTTTTATCTGCTGACTTGAAGAAATTCGTAAGATAATTATCAACTTCATTTGTTACATAATCAACATTATTGTCATTAGAAGATTTTATATACATGGTACTTACATTTCTATTTCCTGCAAGAGATATAGCAGTAGTTATTGGTATAATCACCATATCATCTGTATTACTTCCCATAGAATTTCCCTGAGACTTCAACTCACCTACTACCGTATAGGTACTTCCCTTTATAGTTATATTCTTTCCAACAGGATCTGTAAGCCCATACAGCTGTTGTGCTATATCTGACCCTAAAACAGCTACTTTGCTTCTATAATCCACATCAAGGTCAGCTATAAATCTTCCTTCTGCAACATTCATGTTCCTTATTTGATAAAAGTTGCTGGTAGTTCCAGTTACTGCAGTATTTTGTGAATTTTCTCCTACTTTAACTGAAGTACTTGAAGATATGATAGGAGCCATTTCATCTACACCATTAAGTTTCTTTATATTATCCATATCATCAAGAGTCAACTGCTTGGTTCCACTGCTGAATGTATTAGCTACAATAAGATTAGTTCCAAGTGATTCAACTTGAGAAGTTATATTCTTTGTAGATCCGCTTCCCATACCAACAAGTACTATTACAGATGATATTCCTATAATTATACCTATCATAGTAAGGATAGATCTCAATTTATTGCTTCTTATATTTTTTATAGCCAGCTTTACAGTTTGAAAAAAGTTCATCTAATCTCTCCTCCTATGCATATAATTTACCATCTCTTATGGTTATGATTCTCTCAGCTTGTTTAGCTACATTAGGATCATGAGTTATAAGTATTATAGTTTGTCCATTTTTATGGAGTTCTTTAATAAATTCCATAAGCTCAGCACTTGTTTTACTATCCAGTGCACCTGTTGGTTCATCAGCTAAGATAATCTTTGGACTACCCACTAAAGCTCTTGCAATAGCTACTCTCTGCTGCTGTCCTCCAGATAACTGATTTGGCTTATGATGTTCTCTTCCTTTAAGCCCCACCTTCTCTAAATATTCTAATGCCAACTTTCTACATTCCTTTTGGTTTATTCCCCTATATAAAAGAGGAACTTCTACATTTTCTACTGCATTTAATTTAGGCAGTAAATTAAAATTTTGAAATATAAAACCTATCTGCCTGTTTCTAATTAGGCTTAACTCATTTTCGCTTGCATTTTCTACATTTACATTATCAAACATATAGTTTCCGGAATCAGGTATATCCAAGCATCCTAGTATATTCATAAGAGTTGATTTTCCTGATCCTGAAGGTCCTATAATAGATATAAATTCATTTTCATCTATACTTAAATTTATATCATCCAATGCCTTTACTACTGTATCTCCCATGGTATAGTATTTACATACATTTTTAATGTCTATCATAAGGTTCCCCTTTCTTTAATTCTCACAGCTCTGCTGTTACTACAAACTTAGTTACTGCTTCTACTGCTGCTTCCTTGAGAACCAGATTGTCTATTTCCTCCGCCAGAGTTTCTCATCATCTGGAAGCTTCCCATTCCTC
Organism: Clostridium coskatii; assembly: GCF_001675205.1. Taxonomy (NCBI): domain Bacteria; kingdom Bacillati; phylum Bacillota; class Clostridia; order Eubacteriales; family Clostridiaceae; genus Clostridium; species Clostridium coskatii. Next base: position 16,845 of record NZ_LROR01000055.1, read on the forward strand.
TCGTTGAAGAGCTTGTACTAGAACTTTTAACTTGTGGGAGTTGAACCTCTTCTCCTGCTACCAATCCATTAGTTACTTCAACTGACTTTCCATCACTTATACCAAGTTCTACTTTCTTCATAGATGTTTTATTACCATCATACACAAGTACATATTTTCCAGCATTAATATCTCTAACTGCTTCTACCGGTATTGCAAGTACATTATTTTTAGAATCTGTAGTTATGGATACTTCTGTAGACATTCCAACTTTAATATTTTGAACATCATCAAAATATACCGATACATCAAAATTTGACACTCCATTTGAGTACTGTCCCTGCTGACTTATACTTGTAACTGTCCCTGTAAATTTCGTATCGGGAAAGGCATTTAATTTTATATCAGCTTTTTGTCCTACCTTTAACTTCATTACATCTGTTTCATCTACAGATATAGTTGTAAGAAGATTTGTATTATTAAACATAGTTACAATTGGAGTACCTTGATTTACATTATCTCCTGGATTAACATTTACGGCACTTATAACTCCACTCATATCTGCCACTATAGGCGCACTTCCATTAGTAAATGTCACAAGTTCATCTCCTGTACTGACTATTTGATTATTATTTACAAGTACAGATGCAACCGTGTCTTTACCTGCTGCTTTGAATACTTCACTTTGAGATGCTTGAACACTTCCCGAACCGGATACAGACTGTGTAATGTCATTTACAGTTACCTTTCCCCTAGCAAACTGAGAATTCACATTTTGAGCTGACTTCTTAGCTGATACATTTTTATATACCAAGAAGCCTCCAACTGCAACTACCGCCACTAGTACTATGCCAACAATCATTTTTTTCATATCTATCTATTCCTTTCAATAAATTTAATGTATCCTTTATGAAAATGATTATGACATTTTAATCTTAACTTTTGCTTAACTAAAATTATTTTTTAAAACTACTTCTACAACCGTTCCTCTAGGTATATTTTCAAAAATATTTATAGTTCCTTCATGTTTTTGTACTATCCATTTAGCTATAGAAAGTCCAAGACCTGCACCACCTGTTTCCCTATTTCTACTCTTATCACCTCTATAAAACCTTTCAAATACCAATTCTTTTTCCTCACTTTTTATACCAATACCATCATCTTTTACATAAATGATGCACTTATTATCTTTTTTAGTAAGGACAACCTGTATATTTCCTCCTCTATAAGTATATTTAATAGCATTATCCAAAAGAATTACCATTAGCTGCTTAATTCTTTCTTCATCACAGTTTACAATTAAGTTTTTCTCTAAATCAGTTTTTAACTGTTTATCCTCCATATCTGCAACTTCAGCATATATATCAGTTATTTCTTTAATGAGCAAATACATATTTACAGTTTTTTTATCTATTTCTACTGCATCAGAATCAGAACGGGTAAGAATGAGCAAATCAGCTACCAGTTTTGATAACCTTCTTGTTTCCGATAAGGCTATTCCTAAATTCTCACTTTTAGTTATTATTTTATCCTCCGAATTTCTAATAACCAATTCCAACTGTGCCTGTATTACGGTAATCGGCGTCCTGAGCTCATGGGAAGCATCCCCCACAAACCTCTTTTGCTTTTCCCATGCCTTAACTATTGGAACCATACTCCTTTGGGCCAGTAAATTTCCAGCTAGCGTACAAACTAAAAGTACAATAATGCTTCCCCATATTATTATTTTTAACAAATTATTTAAGAATTCTATTTCTGAATTTGTATTTCTAAGCAGCTGAACCATTACTGTTTCACTTTTTAGTTGAGCTGAAAAGGCTATGCTTCTGAAATGAAATCGTTTAAAGTTTATGTCATATAATTGATCTACCTTAGCTGGTTTGATATATTCCTGATTTGCCCTATAAAATATATTTATATGAGTATCTAAAATAACTTTTCCACTCTTGTCACGTACTATGGCTATCACCCTTGGATCTAATGTAGATAAATAAGAACTATTTTGCGGCATATTTTTTTGAATCATATCTCTTGAAATCAGCAAATTTTTATCTATTGAGGAATATACATTTGATTTAGCATATAGGTAAATGACAACATTAAATATTAAAAAAAGTATAAAAAAGACCCCTACATTTAAAAATGTAAGCTTTAATTTTAGCTTTTTAAACATTTGACTTCTCACTGGATTTAAACATGTATCCAATTCCCCTTACAGTTTTTATTTCTCCATCACAACCGTGTTCAACTAATGTTTTCCTCAATTTGTGCATATATACCTCTACAACGTTTATTGCAGTATCTGATTCAAAACCCCACACTCTATCAAATATCTGCTCTTTGGTGAGTATAGTTCCTTTGTTATTTATTAAATACTCCATAAGATCAAATAGTTTAGCCTGTAAATTTACCTTTTCATAATTTATTGATAGTTCTCTAATTTTAGTATTGATTTCTAAATTTCCACATTTTAATATATTCTCATTTACCAGTGCTCCGCTTCTTCTAAGTAATGCCTCAATTCTCACTTTTAGCTCTTCTATATGAAATGGCTTTGAAATATAATCATCAGCACCTATTTTAAAACCATTTATTTTATCCTCTAAAGAATCCTTTGCAGTAAGCAATAGTATTGGCGTACTTATTCCCTTTTTCCTCAAGCTTTTAAGTATTTCACTTCCATTTAAACTTGGGAGCATTATATCTAGAACTATAAGGTCATATATATTTTGCTCTGCCATGTAGAGTCCTTCTTCTCCATCCAAGGCAGTATCTATACTATAATAATCTTTAAGGCTGTTTTTTATACTTTGAGAAATAAGTTTATCATCTTCTACTACAAGTATTTTCATTATTTTTCCCTTTCAAATAAAATGTTCTTTTAATTAAATATTCCCACATAGGCTAGATATTATTTAGAAAGGCTTTTGGTTAATAAATCAGATAACAAGCAGAAACTTTCTATCATAGTCCTTCCTTGCTCTTGAGACATATTACTGAGAGCTTCTACCTCCGATGCTTTAAGTTGTTCTAATATTCCCCTTGCATATTTGTCTCCTTCTTCTGTGAAGCTGACTACTTTATTTCTGCGGTCTTCAGGATCTAACTTTCTAGAAATATATCCTTTTTTCTCAAGGTGGGATAATATTAAAGAAACCGTCTGTTTTGGCAGGCATAATTTATCGCAAATTTCATTTTGACTGCAGCAAGGAGAAACTTCTATTACATATAAAATAAACAAAACCGTATCCTGAATACCATGTTTTTTTGACCAGATACGATAAATTTCATTAATTTTAAACCAGGATTCATAATAATCACTTAATAACTCAGTGACTTCATTTTCTTCATTCATATTTCATACACTCTTTTCTAATTATCAATAAATCTTGCTTAGTAGGAGTTTGTTTCTCCTACTAAGTTTAGATGAATTATCCAGGGGCGTAGCTACTGTTACCTCCCACTTTGATAGAAGTTGGAGTGTTACAGTAGCTAGCCATCGGATAAAAAAGTTAGTGACTAACGCCGCTAAAGTTTAATCCTACAACTCCTAATATAATAAAAAATATAGACAAAACTTTTAAAATACTTATATTTTCTTTAAAAATAAAAATTCCTATTACTGATATAATAGTAGTTCCTGCAGCTGACCATATAGCATATGCCACACTCACAGGTATCTTTTTTAATGATATTGAAAAAAGTACAAAGCACAAGCCATACGTTAGAATTGTCCCTAAAGCTGGCAGTAATTTTGTAAATCCATCAGACATCTTCATACAAGTTGTTCCTATTGTTTCAAGTATAATAGCTCCAATTAGGTAAATCCATTCCAACAATAAAACCTTCTTTCACTGTTTATAATAATATTAGTCCATTTATGGACTAATATTATTATAAGCTAAAAGCTCTTTTTGTTCAATTAGAAATAATTTTACTGGAAACAAAACGAAACTATATAATAAGATGATGCTCTTATTACAATCTCTATTGGCCTAAATTCTTATGCAGTGCTATAATTACATTATTAATTTTATATAGAGAGACTAACTATATGAAGTCAATATAATTTTAAAGGTTTTTTCATTTTTTAGCCTCTTAAAAAAGTGCATAACAAATAGAGCAACTAAGTTGCCAATTTTAAAAATAAGGATTACATTTGTGGAACAAAAGCTGTATTGGTTTTTAAAAGATAAAATATTACACGCACTAATTTTTTAGCAACATGACTCAGAGCAACATAATAGTGCTTACCTTCAGATCGTTTCTTTGATAAATATGCAAAAAAGGTTGCGTCTCTCATTGAAACAGTTCTGGCAGCTGTAAGTACAGCCCAACGTAGATAAGTAGATCCACGTTTGACCATTGGGGTATGCGAAGCATTATATTTGCCAGATTGGTAAGTTGAAGGATCTAATCCTGCGAAAGCTAAGAGCTTACAAGGACTTGTGAACCTTTCTATATCCCCAATTTCAGACAATATTATTGCTGCTAGAGTATATGAAATGCCAGGAATACTAATCAGTGGTGAATTTATTTCAATAAGAATTTCTTTTATTTGAAGTTCTAAAGCATCAATTTCAACTTGAACTGATTGTATTAACCTAATAGTTTGTTGAAGTTCAAAACTTAAAGCCCTCGAACTAGTGCCAATAGAATCCACGGCAGATTTCTTTATAGAAATTGCTTTATCTTTACTATACTTGCCTTTGGAAGCTGCACTTAGTATGTTTGTAAGCTTAGTCAAGTGGCAAGCGGCTATCTCATTTGCATTTGGCAATATAGATAAAAGAGCATAGGAAGAACTTTGATGGATTGACCAAAATAGCTTAGGTAACTCTGGAAATATAATGTCTATCAATCTATTGACAGATATTTTCAATTTAGCTCGATATCCTATTAAACGATATCTGTGCCTAGTTAGTGACTTTAGCTCTTGAATCTGGTATGATACAGGAGAATAGGATTTTGTATCATCAGAAAAAAGCATTTTAGCAATAACTAATGCATCCGTTTTATCAGTCTTAGTTTTTCTAAGAGTCTGAGCTTTACGGAAAAGATTTGTAGCTAAAGGGTTGAGAATGGAGAGCCTGAAGCCTTTAGCATACAAAAAATTTTGAAGATTAGTGCTATAATGACCTGTTGATTCAAGTCCTATTTTTACGTTAGAAATATCCTTATCAGGCAGAATAGAAAGTATGGAAGAGTAAAGGAACTCAAAGCCTTGACGAGAATTGGATATACGTAAAGAATCATTAAGAATAGCACCATCAGAATTTATGATACAGCAGTCATGCTTATTTTTAGCTACATCAATGCCAATGTAAATCATAAAAACAACTCCTTTAAGGTTTAGTCCGCTATGCTCCACAAATCCTATGCTAAATGTATCCTTGCTCTATATAAAACGTCATGCGTTATCTAACTAATTAACAAATAAGCATAAGACAGTGGTTAGATCCTCAATTAAAATAGTCTAGCTATAGGTGCGAAAACTAATCCACAGCGTCTTATGATAATTATAGTAAAAAATCTTTAAGAAAGGAAAAAGTATAATGAATTTTTTACTACATGTTCATTATACAAGGTGCAAATTATGGACAACACAACTACTGAATTAGAACTGCTTTATACTGATGCTAAAAAAGATCCTTCCTTAAGAAAGAAGCTGCTGGAAACTCGTCTCGCAGATGATCCTATGGATACATTTTGTAAAATAGCCTGTGATGCAGGACATCCTATAACTGTTGGGGGTCTTCTTGCAGTTGGACAAGAGTACAGTGACAACCAATGCAAAAGCACAAACGGCGGAAATCCAGATCCCTACGATTCATTTGAAGACGCATACGAAATGTTTTTATCTTCCTTATAATCTCACTTAATACATAATTAATGGATTGCCTAATTTTAAGGCAATCCATTTTTGTGGTCTATAACTTTAGTAACTTCGTACATTTGCCGGACACTTGATAATGCAAACACGTTACCTATATTTAACCCCTCTAACAATTCGTATCCTACATACCCTATCATTTGTGTAATACTTTTTTAATGTCAAATCTCCAGCATTTTCTTGGTAACACACATTTTTGAATTTAGATTTCCATTTTGCAGAACTAAAATTGAAAGTTACAGATTATTAATAATAATTTCCAATTATTGATATTGAAACTAATATAATAATGTGTATAATAGTTAGTATAGTTAATCATTAGTTATATTAACTATTATACACATTAACTATTATTTGCACTAACTATTATCTATATGACTATCAGTATATTAAATTAATAATGTTAACAGAATAATATGAAAAAGCATTTTAGGAGTGTTGTTTATGAATAAGAAAGATACCGATTTAATTAAGATTGATCCAATGGAGTTAACTTTTGAGATAACTGACGAGATTATTAAAATATCAGATTTAATAAATAAAATTGGTGAAGAAGGCTATAAAAAGTTTGAATTAACACAGGTACAATTCAAAGTTCTGTATTACCTATATTTATGTGGTGATGAAGGAAGTACTTCATCTACTCTTAGTAAGAAATTAGGAGTAAAGAAACCTAGTGTAACAACTTTAATTGATAGAATGACATTAAAAGGAATTGTTCTACGACAGGAAAATAAAAATGATAGGAGATATACAAAGATTACTATAACAGAAGATGGGAAGAAAATTTTAGCTGAGATATTACCAGATAAAGAAAATATTATAGTGTCTTTATTAGGTGTTTTACCAGAAGAACAGATGCAAATTCTACATGAATCACTTGTAAAAATTAGACAACGTTTGACTAACAGGTTCTTATAAGTAAATATATTAGTTGGTTTGGGAGGATTTATATGAAAAGAAAAAAAATTGCATTAGTATTAGCTCTAACAATTACAATCGGTTTGTTTTCAGGATGTAGTAAGGATTTTGTTTTGACGGGAGATAAAATAGTAAAACAGCAGAGTGACCACTTAACTGTTCAAGGAGACATAGAAACTAAAGAAATAAATATAAATTCTAAAGCTGCAGGAAAAATAACAGCTATAAAGGTAGCTGAAGGTGACAGCATAAAAAATGGACAAGTTTTAATAACTATAGACAATAGTTCGCTAGTTGCAAAGGAAGCTCAATCAAAAGCTCAAATCGATGCAGCTACTGAACAAATGAAAGCAGCTCAAGCAGCAAAATCATCAGCACAAGCACAACTTCAGAAGGCTCAAAATGGAGCAAGACCGGAGGAAATTGATGAAGCTAAGTCTCAATATGATTTAGCGAAATCTACATACGATAGGATAAATGCACTGTATAGTAAAGGCTATGCAGCTAAAGAAGATTTAGATAAGGCTCAAACAGATATGGATGTAGCACAAAATCAATATAATGTTGCTAAAGATGGTTCAAGACCTGAAGATATAGCCGCATTACAAGCACAAGTAAGTCAAGCAGATGCAACCATACAGGGATATCAAGCCCAAATTAAACAAGCTGAAGGTGGACAAGATGAAGTGCAAAGTTATATAAATGATACAACAATAACAGCACCGGCAGATGGAGTTGTAAATCAGTTAAATGTAGAGGTTGGTGAACTTGTATCTACAGGAATGCCTCTTCTTGTAATGACAAATACAGTTGCACCCTGGGTTGAATGTGATATAAAAGAAACAGATCTTTCAAAAGTGAAGTTAAATGAAGAAGTGCCTGTGAAAATTCCTGCTTATCCTAATCAAAAATTTAAAGGTAAAATAGTTAGAATTAATAAGGATGCTGATTTTGCAGTTAAAAGGGCAACAAATGATAATGGGGATTTTGATATAGTGTCCTATGGAATTAAAGTTGAATTAATTGATATGAATAAACCACTTCATGCTGGAATGACAGCCTTTGTTGATTTTGGAAAGAAGTGATTATTATTATGAAAGAAAAAATATTAAGATTTAAGTATATGATAACTCCTATATTAATGCTTTTTATAATTGGCATTGGGGGGGCTGTTGTTTTAGCACTTGAATTTAGTGCTCATTCACTTAGCAAAATGCCAACTGTTATTGTAGATCATGACAACTCTTTATTATCTCAATCTTTTGTTAGGGAAATAAGGACAAATTCAACATTTAATATAGTTGCATATAGTCAGATTAATAATGATGTTAAAGATTTAATAGACAAAGGAGACGTAGCTGTAGGATTTATTATTCCTAAAAATTTTTCAAAGGATCTAACTGATGGGAAGAACCCCAACATTATGGTTATTTATGATGGAGCACAAATGGCCATGACTTCTTCTAGTAGAACAAAAATTGCACAAATTCTAGGTACCATTAAGTCAGCATATTTAATAAATGTAGCAGAGGGTCAACTTGGATTAATGCCAGAAGTAGCTAAAAATTATATCAATCCAATAAGTTATAATTATAGGCTTATAGGAAATCCTACTCAAAATATGTTTAATTTTTTCATTCCAGGATTTTCAATTAATACTATTCAGGTTGGAATGATTATAGTTGTAATTTTATTAATAAAAAAAGGTAATAGTTATAAAAAAATGTGGATTAAAGGTATTATGGTTGGACTTCTGGGATCAATTTCGGTTTTTATTATATTCGTAATTTTTTGTAAATATTTCGGTTTACCCTATAGGGGTTCTGTTGAAGCAGGAGTTACGTTAACTACTCTCTTTTGTATTGGAATGACATTTGTGGGAGTACTTCTAATTATCTTGCTTAATGGAAAGCAGATAGATGCAGTAGGACTAGCAGGCCCAGTAGCAATAACTCTATTTTTGGTTGGATACACATTTCCAACTGTAGCTATGCCTGATATTGCTCCTATAATAGCTAAATATATTCCATTTTACTACTATGCCATACCTCTAAGAGATTTAACACTTATAGGCGGAAGTTTTCAAGATAACTTATCTAATATATTCTGGCTTACTAAATTTATGATTTTTATGTGGGTGGTTACATTCCTTTTATATAAAATGAAAGAGGCTAAAAGGCTTAGAAATATTAGAATAAATGAGAAAAATAGTATCATCAATAGTCAAGATGAAGAGGTGATAACATAATGAAGAGTCTTTTTAAGATATTAAAAGAAGAAAGAAGCTCCCTACTTAAGACTATTATACTCACTATTGTAGCAACACTTATTTTTGGCTATGCCATGTCTAATCCTTATATAGAGCATCTTCCCTTTGGTGTAGTTGATAGAGATAATTCAAATTTGTCAAGAACTATTGTACAACAGCTTAAAATTAGTCCAGGTTTAAATGTTAATTATTATGCAAATTCGGATGCTGAACTTGAAAAAGCAATAAAAGATCGTAGGGTAAATGGAGGTATAATAATACCTAAGCATTTTGAAAAAGATATAAGCATGGCAAAATCACCTAGTGCCTTATTGTTAATAGATGGGACTGATCTTCCCATACTATCCAATATTTTGGCATATGCTAGTCAAGTTTTAGGTACGGTAAATGCTGGTGCTCAAATAAGTGTTCTTCAAGGAAATGGTATGGTTCCATACCAATCTAAGCAAACCGTTCTAAACTTTTCCTATGTTGAACGCGTACTGTATGAGCCCCAAAGTAGTTATCTTAGATATTTAATTTATACTTTGATACCTTTAGTTAATCAAGGTTTTTTTGTACCAGTACTTTTAGTACCTGCTTTAATGAAGAAGAAAGAGCAATTTGCACATATTAAGATGCGTTCAAAAGAAGGTATAAAAGCTATACTCGGTCTTATAGGAAGACTATTACTATATTCTACTCTATGCATTATAGTAATTTTCACTTGCTTATGTATTGTTGATAAATTATTCTGTGTACCTCTTCGTGGTGATATATTAATATATATTGTTTTAATGTCTTTATTCTTTATTAACCTTACAGCTATGGGATTAGCTTTAACATCATTTATGGATAACCTTGGTCACTTTATACTGTTTTTTAATTTGATAAATATAGTTATATTTCTAACCTGTGGTGTTGTAATGCCAGATTATCTGCTGCCAAGTGGAATGCCAGAGGCTCTTAATAGTCTATGGCCATTCAGACATATGACTGTAGCATTAAAAATGTTAAGTCTAAAAGGATTAAGTTGGGATCTTATGCTTCCTTATTTGCAAAATGAGCTTAACTTTGGTGCATTTTGGTTACCAGTAGGACTTGCGATGTATGCGGCTAAAATTGCTTTTATGAAATATAAAAATAGTAAACTACTACAAAAAGCTTAAATCTTTACGTTTTTCATCTTCACTAGAAACATACTTAATATTATAATTCCCGCCACATATTTTCATCGAAAGTTACTTCATATTGGCATTAAAATTTGTTGTTTCTATGTTTATTATGCGCGGTTTCTAACTTAAAAATCAACTTATACGTAGGTATATTTTTACAATAATGAAGTTCTTTTAAATATTTTGCATATAAGTCTTAGGAAAAAATTCGCAAAAACTTAGAACTTTTGAATTGTCTGAGGTACGAGTTTTCAAAAGTTCTTAAATTTTTTAGAATTTTTTACTTAGACTTATCAAAATATTTAATGAACTGAAGGTTGTAAAAAATATCCGCAGTATAAGTTGATTTTTCGTTTAGAAACTCTATATTATTTTACAAATTTAATAACTCCATCTTTTCTTTCATGTGCTTCTGGTATGCTTTCAGGATATCCAATGGATGCCATTCCCCAAACAATATGATTTTCAGGTATACCAAAACTACTTAGTACTTCCCTTACTTCTTTTTCATCACAAATAGTTCTTAATTGGTTGATCCAACAGGAACCTATTCCCAGCGAATTTGCCATTAGAAATATATTTTCAAGAGCACAAGCACAATCAGCAAGCCCATTTACATTTTCCTTCTCATTGGACAGTATAATTAAAGTTGGAGATGCATAAAAATTATATCCAGCGTCTCTCCCTAATGCTTTTCTAACTACTTTTGCAAGCAGCTCCATCTTCTCTCTACTTTGAACGACTGTAAACTGCCAAGTTTGTTTGTTCATGCCACTTGGTGCATACACTCCAGCTTTTAAAATCAATTCTAATTCTTCATCTTTTATTTGTTCTTCTTTGAACTTTCTTACACTTCTTCTTGTTAAAATATTTTGTAAAACTTCATTCATAATGATGTCTTCCTTCCATATATATTATAAGTTAATTGCCTATAAGAAAATCTAGAATATTCCATCCAGCTGAAGACTGTGCCTTGTACAATTCTGTATACCCACACTTTTTACAGCTAATAGTAATAAATTTCTTATTCTGTACATCAAATATCTTTGAGAAATTTCCTCCTGTTGCCTGAAATTGATCTGATTCATATTCTGTATTTCCACATTTTGGGCAGATGTATTGTTTCTTTTCCATTTAAACCCTCCTCTTAACCTATATATGATTGTAAAATAATTATGATTGATTTACGATAATATCTTAGTATACCCTTTGCGATTATATTCCAAATAAATAAAAAATAGTGTTAAAATATAACTCATAACAATATATAAATGAAGTGGACATAATTAGAAAGGTACAGAAATTAAAACTAGTAGTATCTCTCAAGCAAATGGTCGTGTAGAGCGTCTATTCCAAACGTTACAGTCACGGTTACCCTTAGGACTTGAACTAAGCAGCTGTAACAATTCTGGAACAGGCAAATGAATTCTTCAACCACTACATAAAAGAATTCATTACCAAATTTGCTCTTGAAATCAATCATACCAAATCTGTGTTTGAAAAACAACCATCTGTTGATAAAATTAATTTAACACTTGCTGTTTTAGCAGATCATAAGATTGATTGTAGACATTTTCGAAAATGGTTGACACATTACTTCTGGGAATTTATTGTACTTAATTTTATATTTGGAAAATCAATTTTCATTAAAACTACATAAACAATTGCAGCTATAGCAACACCTACAAACCATGAAATGTTACTTAAACTTTTTAATGAAGGAATGAAGTCTCCTATTAGTGCAAAAAATGCTCCAATTAGCGTAGCAATAAATGCTCTATAGTTATATCCTTTATTATAAGTATATTCTCCATTCAAAGCATATAAATCATCCACATTTAATTCTTGCTTACGTATAATAAAATAATCAGCAAACATAATACCTGCAACCGGACCAAGTGCCCCACCAATTGTTCCTAAAAATGACATTACATTTGTAGCACTTTCCATTGTCTTCCACGGAAAAGTAAACACAGCTAAAATTGCTGTAATATAAGCTCCACGTTTAAAATTTACATACTTAGGAAATAAATTAGCAATATCATACGCAGGTGAAACCATATTTGATGCAACATTAACTGACATTGCTGCAATGCAAAGTGTAATTACTGCAGCTGCAATTACAAATGGACTATCAAAACGAGAAAGTACATCTACAATATTCCAAATTGGTTTTCCATAAGCTACCTGAGTTCCTGACGTTACAGTAATACTAGCAAATGCAAACAATGCAAAAGTTCCAGGTAATCCTAAAAATTGTCCCTTCTTTTGAGCTTCTTGAGATTCCGCAAAACGTGTAAAATCCGGAATATTTAATATTAAAGTTGCCCATATTGATATAACTCCCGTAACACCTGCAACAAAAGGCCAAAATGCTTCTTTAAATGTTCTAAACTTTCCTGGTTGAGAATAAATTGGTCCAAGACCACCAGCAATGCTAATAGCCCAAAAAACCATACCACCAAAGACTAGATAAACCATTGGACCTGCAAAAACTTCAAATTTTTTAATAGATTCCATACCATGATTTAATGTAAATAAATGAAGTGCCCAAAATAACAAAAATGAAATCATACCCGAAAGATGAAGTCCAAAAAAACTCCAGTTGCCACCAAGGCTATTCCATGATGGCCAAAGTTTTTGTATCAAAATATTAATAGCTGTGCTTCCTGCATAGGTTTGAATTCCAAACCACATAATAGCAACAAATGCTCTCAACATTGCTGGAATATTAGCACCAATAACACCAAAGGAGGAACGAATTAAAACTGGAAATGGTACTCCAAATTTCGTGCCTGCATGTCCATTAAGTGTTAATGCAACATATAATATTAGAGAAGCAGTAATAATTATTCCTAGGGTTTGCCATGGCGAAAGCCCTAATGCTATTAACCCTCCTACAGTAGCATAAGTAGGAATATTGTGAATGATTCCCATCCAAAGTGTAGCATAATTAACAGTCTTCCACGTACGTCTTTCTTTTATAATCGGTTTTAAATCATCATTTGTCAATGAATTAGAATTTTCAAACTTATAATTTTTCAATTTAATGCCCAAAATATAAACCCTCCTCATATTTAAATAACAATTCTACCTTTTATCGTATAGCTTTAACTAAACAGCCCGTACCATGTTTTCCTACAATTTTGCCATCATCATAAACTATATTTCCCCTTACTATTGTAGTAACTGGAATTCCTTTACCCTGAAGTCCAATAAAAGCTGATATTTTGTTCTTATAAAAAAGTGACTCTGAAGTAATTTTCCATTTTCTTCTTGGATCAACAATTACAATATCAGCATCTGAACCAATATTTAAATTACCTTTTCTAGGATATAAATCAAAAGTTTTTGCCGGCTCATTAGATAAAATTTTTGTCAATATAGTAGGAGATAACCCTTTCTCATTTACTACTTTATCAAACATAACCTGGAATGTAGTTTGTATGCCACTTATACCTCCCCATATTTCCCATATATTATGTTTATCTTCTGATTTTTCTTCAATAGTACAAGGAGAATGATCAGATGATATACAGTTTATTGTGCCATCCATCACATAATTCCAGAGCTCTTCCTTAGCTTTATAGCTTCTTAATGGTGGAGCACATTTGAATATTGCACCATTTTCCACCATGTCATTATTTGTAAATACAAGATAATGAGGACATGTCTCTGAAGTTATGTTTACTCCTTCACTTTTTGCTTTTTTTATTTCTTTAGCAACCTCTGGATGGCTTACATGACAAATATGAACTTTTCCACCTGATTCTCTTGCCATTTCTATCACATTTTTAACTGATAATAATTCTGCAATAACCGGCCTTGATTGAGAATAATCTGATCTACCAAATTTATTCTCCTTTTTTAACTTTGCTTCATAACTTTTTATTATTGAATAATCTTCACAATGGAATCCAATAACCATTCCTAATGGAGTAGTTATTTCCAATGCCTGCCTTGCTATTCCCATATTTATGGTAGAATAATCAGAAGAAACTGGACCTAAAAATGCTTTTAGTCCTATTACACCTGACTTATAAAGCTCATCTATATTCTGCACATTATTATCTACAAGTCCTCCCCAAAAAGCATAATCAACAACAGACTTGTGCATTATTTTATTTTGCTTATCTAAAAATATTTTACTTGATGTAAGTGCAGGTTCGTTCTGGAGCGGCATATCAATTATAGTTGTTACACCACCTGCTGCTGCTGCTTCAGATCCATGTATGAAGTTTTCTCTCCATTCAAATCCCGGGTCATTTAAATGTGCATGACAATCTATAACACCTGGAAATATCATTTTCCCGGAAGCATCAATTACGTTAACAGCATCAATTTTAACATCAGTATTTGTAATGCCCACTATTTTACCGCTTTTTACAGCTATAGAACCTTTAAAGATATAATCATTTTCTATGATTTTGCCACCTTTAATAAACAAATCTAACATCTAAATTTCACCTCAAAATTAATTAATTATTAATTCACCACGATAACCATCATCTAAAATCTTTCCTTTTTCAAATACTTTATGACCTTTTGCAACTGTATAAACTACCTTACCTCTATATTTTTTACCAATAAATGGACTAACCGGATGTTTATATAACAAGTCCTCTTTTTTGAGTATAAAAGATTGATTTAAATCAATAATGGCCAAATCCGCATCACTTCCAACTGAAATTGTTCCCTTCCTAGGATAAATTCCAAATCTTCTAGCTGGATTAGCAGATGTTAATTTAGATATTAATTCCAGCGAAACTCCCCTCTTCCAATATCCTTCCTCTAACAGAACATTTAATGTACTTTGAGCTGAAGATATACCTCCCCACACATTAAATATGTTTTTTCCATCACTCATATCCTTTAAATCAGGTGAGGATGGTGAGTGATCAGAAGATATAATATCAATATCCCCATTTATGAGCGCTTTCCACAATTGATCCACATCATCTTTTTGTCTAAGTGGAGGAGAACATTTAGCTATTGCACCTTGTGTTACGATGTCCCCTACAGTTAGAGATAAATAATGAGGACAGGTTTCTAATGTAACATCAACTCCTCTATCTTTTGCAAGTTTAACTCTTTTAACTACTTCACTATTACTTACATGAGCTATATGAATTTTACAATTTGCCACTTCTGCCATACACATAGCTCTATCTACAGCCTCAATTTCTGAAATAATTGGTCTTGAAGCAGCATAATCTTCAGCAGCAATTTTTCCTTCACTTATTGCCTCTGAAGCTAAATGACTAGTTATAACCTCACTTTCTGCGTGAAGCATTACTATAGAATGTAGCTTAGATATTTTCTTCAATCCTTCAAATAAGCTGTTATCATCAAGATAATTAAATTCCTTGATACCACTGTTTGACATGAAACCTTTAAAGCCTATAACTCCACATTTCTTTAAATCCTTTAAATAATTTAAATTTTCAGGAACTAATCCTCCTAAAATGCCAAAATCAATTATAGATTTTTTCTTTGCCAAATCTTCTTTTATTTTAAATTGGTCAGGATAAATTAAAGGCGGATCACTGTTTAATGGCATGTCAAAAAATGTTGTAACTCCACCTGCTGCCAAACTACAACTACCAGTATAAATACCTTCCCACTCAGTTCTCCCCGGCTCATTGAGATGAACATGTATATCAATCAATCCTGGTAAAATATAGAGTTCTTCTGCATCGATTATTTCATTGGCAGTTTCATTTATTTTAGTACTCACTTCAACTATTTTACCGTTTAATATTCCAATATCTCCTTTTTTAACAGAATGTTCAGATACAATATTTCCATTTTTTATGATAAGATCATACTTATTCATTACTACCTCCTACTTAATCTAAAAATTAAACTAAAAATGTAAAGAAC
Source organism: Clostridium coskatii (assembly GCF_001675205.1). Classification (NCBI taxonomy): domain Bacteria; kingdom Bacillati; phylum Bacillota; class Clostridia; order Eubacteriales; family Clostridiaceae; genus Clostridium; species Clostridium coskatii. The sequence goes on from NZ_LROR01000055.1 coordinate 32,944, forward strand.
TGCCCCATTTAAAATATTTATTTTTTTATAAAAACGTTTAATTATAAAATTACAATCAAATGGCTATAAAGAATGTTCCTCTTTGTAATCGTTAAGATCGGTAACAATAGTATCCTTCATTAATATCCAATAAGAAAGTCCGCTTACAAATACTCCTATAAACCAGGAAAATGAAGCTATTACTTTAAATGCAGGAACCATAGCTGCAGGTACAGATATTATCACTCCAAGCAATAATGCCAATACAGCCTTTTTATTAAAACCATTATCATACCAATATAATCCACTCAATTGAAATAACATTTGTACATCTACTTTTTCCTTCTTGACTACATAATAATCTATTATGATTATCGCAAAAATTGGGCCTAGAAATGCAGCCAGACCGCCTAAAAAGTAATTTACTGCAATCGGATTTGCATATATTTTCCATGGCAATACTACTATGGAAAGCATGGCAGTAATTATTGCACCTCGCTTGAAATTAATATGCTTTGGAAACAAATTTGCAAGATCATAAACAGGAGAAACTAAATTTGCTATAACATTAATTTCTAAAGTCGCAATCATAAATCCAACGGCTCCAATAAGTTGAGCTGTATTATTGGGAATTTTTTGTACTAATAGTATAGGATCATAAATTGCCGAACCAAATATAACTATACTTCCTGCAGTCGTAATTACACTTGCTATGGAGAATAATGTAAAATTAACAGGCAATCCTAAAAAATTAGCTCTTTTAACCACTTTAAAGTTTGGTGAAAATCTAGTAAAATCACAGACATTAAGCATAATTGTACTAAAATATGCTACTACCAATGCAATTGCTACTACAAATGTATAGACGGCATTTAACCCAAATAATCTTTTACCTGCTAAACCAACATTTAAGTTAATATGTCCACCCGATGTATTTACAACCCATATTATCAAGAAAAACATTAAAACGTAAACTAAAGGCCCGGCTAAGTTATTGAATTTTCTGACTATTTCCATGCCATATATCATTATTAACAATTGAACAGTCCACATAATTAGGAATCCAATCCAATAAAGACTATTCAACCCCAAAAATGATCGTGACATTAAAGATTTAGCACCCGGAGCAAATATTAATATAATGCCTACAACCGACACCGATGCTAAGTAAGTCTGTATGCCATACCAAAATACTGCAACTAGTCCTCTAATTAAAGCAGGTATATTGCCTCCCCAAACCCCAAAAGATATACGGCTTATTACAGGATATGGAACTCCAAGCCTAGTTCCAAGCCTGCTGGTAAGATTGGAAAAAAACATTACAATAGATATACCAATAATTTCAGCTAATAAAACTTGCCATGCAGTCAGTCCCATAAAAAATAAACCTGCTGCAAAGGTGTATCCACCAACACTATGGACATCAGACATCCACATTGCAAATATACTATATGTTCCCCACTTACGTTCTTTTGCAGGAGCAAGATCTTCATTATATAGTCTTTCATTAGGATTAACTAATTCTCCATCAAATACATCTATATCTTTTTCCATTATAATTCCTCCCTAGTTTGTTAAATAAATCACTTAAGCATATAACGAAATTTTCCAATCCACTTTCTTATCAAAATAGCCTATTGAACTTAATAATATATCAACATCATAGTTACATACATATCTAGTACAATAGGCTAATTAAGTTTAAAAACTTTTTTTATCAATCATTTAATTTTCATATTACTAATTTTTATATTATACTTCTTTACTGAACTTTTCTCTCCACTCCTTTCCTACAACTTCCATATCCGAATTCTTATGAGTTCTTCTCAATCTGTTTAAAGTAGGCATACCGCATTGGAATTCCAATAACCATCTTTTTGCAAATTCACCTTTTTCAGTTTCTCTAAATATTTTTTCAATTTCATCATAATTAATAACTCTGGGTCCCGAAGTTCTAACTGCAAATTCACAAGTTCTGCTGCATCTTTTCGACAAATATTCTTCTATTCCAACTCGATCTATATCGTCAATTACTGACCTAATGGACCTTATAGCCTTTGCATAAGCAAAGGATTTTGGATATCCATTCTTAGCCATAGTTTCATACACTGCCCTCATAAGATTGATTGTTCCACCATAAAGAACCTGTTCTTCAAAGTTATCTCCTTCAGTCTCATGTTGGAATGAAATATATACTGTACCAGTTCTTGTGCTGCCAACACCTTTAGCAATCGCAAGAGCTGTTTCTTTAGCATGTCCAGTAACATCTTGATCTACAGCAACTGCACCATATATTCCTGAACCATCTAGAAATTTTTGCCTTACAACAGGACCTGGTCCATTAGGAACAAAAAGTACTACATCTACAAATTCTGGTGGCACAATTGTTCCATACAATATTGCAAACCCATGTGCAAAGCAAAGTGTCTGATTTGGTCTTAAATTTTGATGAATTGATTCATAATAAACTGCAGGTTGAGCAGGGTCTTGAAGTAATATCATTACTACATCAGCTTTTTTAACTGCCTCATCAAAAGGATATACAGTAAATCCATCCTTTTCCGCATTTTCCCAATCCGGATATCTATCCTTATTTCCTGCACCAATTATAACATTTACTCCATTGTCTCTTAGGCAATTGGATTGTCCTCTTCCCTGACTTCCATATCCCATTATTGCTACAACCTTATCTTTAAGTGCATCCATATTAACATCTTCATCATGATAAACCTTTTCAATACTACTCATACTTTTTTACCTCCTACTATTATTTATAATCTCTTTCTATTAGTTTTTTAATATTTATAATAATACCTATGCAACAATTACAGTCCCTGTTTTACCTTCAATAGCCTCTGCTGCACGTTCTAGTGATGTAATTATTGCCTTTCTCCTACTACTGGATTTTACAAACTTAATTGCAGCCTGAACTTTTGGAAGCATGGAACCTGGAGCAAATTGTCCTTGTTCAATATATTTTTCTGCATCTTTAATTGTTAACATATCAAGATTAGCTTGATTTGGCTTTCCATAATTGATTGCTGTCTTATCCACTGAAGTAAGTATTATTAATAAATCTGCGTCAAGTATTTCAGCAATTTTTTCACTAGCAAAATCCTTGTCTATAACCGCAGAGACTCCTATTAAACTATTTCCTTTAGCAATAACAGGTATGCCTCCTCCTCCAACAGTTATAACAACCTCTCCATTGTCAACAAGAGTTTTAATGGTTTTCTTTTCTGCTACATCTATAGGAATTGGAGATGGTACAACTCTTCTCCATCCTCTTCCTGCATCTTCCTTCATTATATAACCCTTTTCTTTAGAAATAGCTAAAGCCTCTTCACTACTATAAAACGCACCTATTGGTTTTGATGGCTTATCAAATGCTGGGTCTTGCTTGTTAACAATAACTTGGGTTATAACAGTTGCTACAGGAATATTCATCCTTCTACTTAGCAATTCTTCCCTTAATGCATTTTGAAGATGAAATCCAATATACCCCTGGCTCATGGCTCCACACTCTGGAAATGGCATTTTGGGAGTTTTAGCACCAGTTTTGGATGCAGTCTCCAAAGCAAGATTTATCATTCCAACTTGAGGTCCATTACCATGAGCTATTATAACTTTATCTCCCCTCTGAATTAAATCAACAATTGGTTTTACAGTACTTTTTACTAATCGCTTTTGTTCTTCTGGTGTATTACCTAAAGCGTTTCCACCCAAAGCTACTACTATTTTTCTGCTTTCCATGCTTTTAGTTCACTCCTTTTATGAAATACCTATCATAGATGCAATAAGTGCCATTCTTATTGCTACACTAAAGCTTATCTGCTTAAAATATAGCTCATGTTCTGTATTATCTATTCTAAAATCAAATTCTCCTTTGAATCTTGGTAGAGAATGCATTATTCCTATTATTTTTCCAGTTTTCTTTTTTGCTTTCTCTAAAGTTTCTAGATCAATATAATAGTTTGCTGCCTTTTCCATGAATACATCTCTTGCATCCTGTCCTACAGGAACGCTGCAGCCTGGAAGATAAACAAGGTCACAAGTTGTTATTAATTCACCCTGCTCTTTCTTGTTTAAATCAAAATGTTCTTCATATTTTGCACCCATATCATTCAATTTACCTTTTATAAGATCTGGAGTTTTCAAATTCTTTGGTCCTGAATATACTATCTCTGCTCCCATTCTGGCCAAACCTAAAGCAAAAGAATGCCTACTTCTTGCTCTTGTTAGATCTGGTGATGTTACCATTACTCTTAATCCTTCAAATCTTCCAAAAGCTCTGTAAACTGTATACATATCAAGAAGTCCTTGAGTTGGATGAGTTATATTTCCCCAGCCACAAGAAATTACTGGAACTTCAGCTGCTGGAAGTGCTTCAAATACTTGCTTATCATCAGGATGTCTTAAACCAATTATGTTTGCATATTGAGAAACTACTCTAAGTGTATCCCATAATGATTCATCTTTAGCTACAGAAGAATTATGACTTGGATCTGATTCAGTTATAACTGAACCTCCTAATCTAATCATTGCAGTTTCAGTACTAAATCTAGTTCTAGTACTTGGTTGAAAGAACATTGTGCATAAAACTTTACCATTCATTATATTTAATTTTGATCTCCAGTACGGTTCCAAAACTTCGGCCGCCTTAAATAAACTTAATAATCCTTCCTTTGAAAGATCATCAACAAATTTGAAATTTTTCCCTTTGAGTCCAGTAGCTTCAAGATAATCACTAAGCTTATTTGGTTTAAAATCTTTAGTAATAGCCATAATAAAATTCATCCTTTCTTAATTTTATACATTTCTAACTTTAACTAAATTTTATCTAGTTTTAGCAGTGTTTCTAGTAATACATCACTTCCCCTTTTTATATCTTCAAAGGAAGTGTATTCTTCAGGTACATGGCTTTTCCCATCCTTACTTGGTACAAATATCATACCAACATCAGTAATTTCTGCCATTACTGCCGAATCGTGAACTGCTCCGCTCAACATTTTGCAATAGGAATACCCTCTGCTTTTAACAATATCCTCAATAATATTGTTAATTTTTTCACAAGTTTTAGTGCCTTTAAACGAAGTTATTTGCCTAATATTGCATTTAAGTTCATATTTATCTGAAATTCTATTTGAATAATTTATTACTTCTTTAAGCACTCTATCCATAGCATAGTCATCTAAGTCTCTTATATCAATTGTAAATCCTACTTTTTCAGCTATAACATTTGATACATTAGGGTGACATTCTATTTTACCTACTGTAGCAACTGTTGTAGATAACCCATTTTCTTTCACTATATCGTTTACATGTGAAATTATTTCTGAAGCTGCTATCAAAGCATCTTTTCTCATATTCATAGGCGTTGCACCAGCATGATTTGATTCTCCTATAATCTCCACACCATAAGTTCTAGTCCCAGCTATCCCCTTCACAATACCTATAGACAAATTATTTTTATCTAGAACTATGCTCTGTTCTATATGAAGTTCTAACATACCAAGAATGTCCTTCTTATCTAATCTTTCCTTATCAATATTTTCAGGATTAAGACCACTTTCTTCTAAAACTTCATAATAACTTTTTCCTTCAAAATTTTTTATATTTTTTAATTCAGATGAAGCAATTTTACCAGTTATCACTTTACTCCCCAAAGTAGTAGCTCCAAAATTAGAACCTTCTTCCTCAGCAAAACCAATTAATCCTATGGTATGCTTTGTATTTATGTTATTTTCTTTTAATACTCTAATAACTTCGAGGGCTGCAATTACTCCAGTTATACCATCAAAACTCCCTCCATGTTTCACTGTATCCATATGAGAACCTACCAAAATAATTGGTAGATTTTCACACTGGCCCTTATATGTGCCTCTTAAATTTCCAACTCCATCTATTTTTACATCCATACCAAGTGAAATCATTTCGTCTATTAAATAATTTTTTGCTTTTTTATCCTCAATACTATATGAAAATCGTGTACATCCTTGTCCAGGAGTACTGGTGAACTTTTGAATTGTTCCTATATCCTTTTTTATTCTTGCTAATGAAGTCTCCATACTCATCATTTCCTAACATTTTATAAAATTACGTCTCTATTACAATCCTTAGAATAAATATAAGTTAGTCTTTCTCTTCCTGTAGTATACACTGCTTGTTTCATGAAAGGTCCAAACCATATGAAATCTTCTTTCTTAACTTGTACCCATTCATCTCCAAGTAAGTATATTCCTTGTCCCTGCATTAGATATGCTCCATGCTCCTGTACATGTGTTTCTACAAAAGGATGACAACCATCTGGTTCAAAACTTAAAATATGCATATTCATGTCAAATCCTAATTCAACTGGAAGTAAATCCTTTATAAATACGTTTTCCATTTCATCATAAATTCTTTCTTCTATATCATTGACATTGCCAAATACTGCCCTAGCTGATTTTCCTTCAAGAGGAATATATCTTTGTTTATAAAGCAATATCCTCATTGTTCCTTTAGATTCATTTTTTATGTTCATCCCTAAATCTGCAGGTGCAAAAGCATATCCTCCCTGTTTTAATTTCTTTTCTTCGCCTCCAACTTTTACTTTAAGCTCTCCTTCTCCATCCAAGAAGAATACAAAAGTTTCAATACCATCTCCTCCAAATGTTTTAGTAGTTTTTGCACCTGGTGCTACTTCACCTATATACTGTACAAAACTTGTTCCCATTTTTGGTGAAGCAAGTATTGTCATTTTAAATCCTTCAAAATTTGGTATAACATTAATTACCCTTCCTTCTGGTGGTAAAACAGCATACTCCCCTAATTTAATTACAGCTCTTGATACAAGATGATCTTTTGGATAACTCATTTTATAACCCCTCCTAAATTTTTCAAATTATTTTCTATATTTTCATTATATTTCATAAATTTTGTAAAATAAATTACTACATATTCTAAAATAAGGAAATGGCAATTATCTATTTTGGATAATAAACTTCTATAAATTTTCTCTTATATCACTTGTTATGGATAAACAATATTAAATGTTTTATCCATAATAGATACATTTTTTAATCGATTTTATGTTACTATTTATATTAAGAAACAATTTATTAAAAGGAGGATATAAAGATGCTCGAACTATTAAAAAAGAGAAGAAGTATAAGAAAATACACAAATGAAAAAGTTTCCGATGAAAAAATATTGAACTTAATACAAGCTGCATTATTCTCACCAACATCTAAAAATTCTAAATCTTGTGAATTTATTATTGTTAAAGATAAAAACTTATTAAGTAAACTTTCTAATTTCAAACCAGGTGCCTCATTTTTAAAAAATGCTGATCTTGGAATTATCGTTATGGGTAATTCCTTGCTAAGTGATGTATGGATAGAAGATGCTTCAATTGCAGCAAGTAATATCCATTTGTTATCTCAAGAAATAGACCTAGGTTCTTGTTGGATTCAAGTAAGAAATAGAAATTATAATGAAAATACATCCTCAGAAGAATACATTAGAAACTTGTTTAATGTTCCTGAAAACATAAACATTCTAGCAGTAATCTCTGTAGGCTTCCCAGGTGAGCAAAAAGATCCTTTGACAGAAGAAAACTTAAATTACAATAAAGTATATTTGAATAGTTATTTAAATAAATACTTAAAGTAGCAGTATGAATTATTATCAAGGGACTGTCGCACTAAGGAATTTACATACAACACATTGTTCTGCAAGTCACTTGCTAACACAATATGTTGTAGAATTTATTTTTAGTGCGACAGCCCCTTCTTGAATTATTTAAAGTAAATAATTCTTTTAAGCAAAAATAGAGGAATATTATAAATTATTATCGTATACAATAATATATTCTTTTTGTATACGATAATGATTTATATAGAGGTGTTCCAATTGTTAAACATTTTAATCGAATTTCTTAAAAATAAAGTTATTTGCGAATATTACATTCTAAAAGAATATCCTTATGATGATAATTTTCTTTCTACAGTTTTTACTGATGATTGTGACAACAATGATGGTATTCAGCCAAATTCTTTATATATTCTTAATTTAAAAACTTTTGATTTGACCAAAGATAATATTATCAAAACATTAACTAAGCTTTCAAATAAAAATATTACTTTAATTCTATTTAGCAATAAGGAAGATAACATTATTAATAAAAACATTTCTAATATATTTGTTCAATATGAAAAAGGACTTAAAATATCAATAATATACATAGTAACAAATGAGTCGGTTTCCAAAATTATTAATCTACTTTTACTGCAAATTAACCAAAGTTATCTAAATGAATTAAATAGAATCAAAAAAATTTATGATGCATTCTCTTATATATCTTTAAAAGAATTAGGTCTTCAGGCAATATTAGATTATTTTAAAAAATCCATAGGTAATCCAGTTGCTGTATTTGACATAGATAACAAATGTATTGCCTCAACAGATAAATATTTGGATAAATACTTTAAAATTAAAAGTTCAGCTATCAGAAATGATTTTCATAATTTGTACTACTTTGCCCAAACTGTCCAAATATCTAATAACAGTTCAAATAAGGAAATATCTGAAATTTTCTTTCCTATAACTGTTCAAAATAATGTAAAAGCTTATATTTGTATTTTTGAAATCAATAAAAAGCTAAAGGATACTGATTATTTTACTCTGGAAGTTGCGACTACTGCTACTCTAATTGAAATGAAAAAGCACATTGCAATGAAAACCATTGAAGAAAGATTTATAAATGATTTAATTTATGATCTTATAAATAATAAAGTTACTGATGAAAAAATGCTTTTAGAAAGATCCAGTCTTATTGGTTTAAATATTAAAGGAAAATACTCAGTAATACTATTAGACATTATTAGCTCTTCAAAAACAAAATTAAAAAATCCAAATCTAAAACATGAAGATATTTATGATAAAATTTTCAAATTGGCCTCAAGAAAAATTCAGCATAAAAACCACCACTGCATAATTGGTAAGTTAAGTAATACAGTAATTACTTTATGGCCAATGGATGAGCAAGATGTTGAAATTACTCTTGCTTCTATAAAGGATGTTTTTAATAGCATTCAGAAAAAAATTATTGAAGAATATGAAGATATTAAAGTAGTCTCCGGTATAGGAAAACCAGTAGATAATCTTAAACTAATATATAAGAGCTATAGAGAATCAAAAGATGCTATTGCTCTTGGTTCCACCATCTATTCTAAAAATGCTATTATTAGTTTCAAGGACTTAGGAGTTTTAAGATTAGTAAGTAAAGTAGATGATAGAGATTCCTTACTAGAAATTATACCTAAAGAATTAATTAATCTTAAAAAACATGATGAAAAATATAATACCCAATTACTTGAAACACTAAGGATTTATCTTGAAAACAATGGTAATGCCTCAAAAGCTGCCCATGTTCTATTTGTACATTATAAAACCATTTTGTATAGATTGGAAAAAATAAACAAAATTTGCAACATTGATTTAGAAAATTATTATAACCATCTAGAACTGGAAATCGGTCTGGAATTAATTAAAGTACTAAGTTATAACAATATTCCTGTAAAATGATACAAAACATACTACTAACTTCTTAATAACCTCATATTTAATTCTACCTTTAATTATATTCACTTTGTTTATATGTTGTTATGAAGTATATTTTAGCACTATTTTTTATTTATTTGGGACATAATTGCAAATGGTATACTAAGACATTATCACAAATCAATCATACTTTTTAATAAACAAATTCCCACTTGCTTGAAAAAACTTTTTTCATATATTATACTGGTTATAATTTTAAAAAGTATTGCTAGGGCTTGGCCCTTCTTTTCCCTAAAGAAGAAAGGAGTTCAATATATATGAGGAGAAAATATATAAATTATCCTTCAAATATACCTGTTTCTATAAATTTAGCAAATATAATGAATTATCCTCTTCACTGGCATAATTCAATAGAAATACTTTATGTCCTAAAGGGCACTCTTTATATCACCATAGAATCTGACAAATATGAACTCATAGAAAAAGACATAGAAATAGTAAACATAGATGAAACCCACAGTATTGTAAGCAGTGATGTACATAATAGAGTTTTAGTGTTTCATATAGATCCTTATTTTTTTGAAAAATACTACAGCGATATTGAAAACATGTTTTTCTTTACCAATACCACAGATGACAGAGCTCAAGAAAGTGAAGAATATGATATTTTAAGAACCTTTTTAGCTAAAATAGCCTGTGAATTAATTCAAAAACAGGATAACTACGATGAGGAAATAGAAACCATTCTTATAGATCTTCTCTATCATCTCATAAACAATTTTCATTATTTAATGTATGAAAATGAAGATTTAAAGGAAAAAGAAGAACAGCTTGAAAGATATCATAGAATTTCCAAATACATATTTAATAATTATAACGATAACATAACACTGCAGGACATTGCAAAAAAAGAATTTTTAAGTACTGACTACTTATCCCACGGTATAAAGGATGTCACAGGATACAGTTTTACAGATTTATTGAATTCAAATAGAGTTGAAGAGGCCCTAAAACTTCTTTTAGATACAGATAAAACTATATCTGAAATTTCAGAAGAAGTAGGATTTTCCCATACCAGATACTTTAACAAACATTTTAAAATTCAATATAACTATACTCCCCTTCAATATAGAAAAAAATTTAAAATGAATGATGAGACTTTTGAAAAACAAAAAATCATTGAATTTTTTAATCTAGAGGAAAGCCTTCAGTATATAACGCATTATTTGGAGGACTATGACAGGTTCAATTATGAGGATAAAATAACAAAGATAAATATAAATATGGGAAATGACCTTGGAAATTTCAACAAAAATTTTAAAGATATATTAAATGTAGGAGATTCTTTTGAACTTCTCCTAGAAGATAACAAAAATATATTAGAAGTTCTTCAGGAAGAAATAGGCTTTACCTATGCCAGACTTTTAAATATTTTCAGCGAAGATATGTGTATATTTCCAGAGTCTAAGTTCTATAATTGGAATAGAGCTCGAGATGTACTTGAATTTTTAGATACACTTAATATAAAACCTATTATAGTCTTAAATGATACTGGCTTCTCTACTTCAAGCTTTCTATTAGCTATAAAATCTTTCTTAAATTATTTTAATGACTTAGATAGCTTAAACTTAGATTCCTTTAAATTTCAATTTGACTCTACTCTAGAGTCTACTGTTATACATAAGGTAACAGAACTTTTATCTACAGAATATAAACTGGAAATAATTAAAGATGTATTTTATGCAAAAGACAGCATAGATTTTATCTACGATACCACATATATGCTGCCCTATATTATACATAGTGTAATAAACAATACAAATTCTTTAAACTTTTTAAGAGCCTTTGATGTGTTAGATAAACAAATAAACTTAACTAATGAAGTGTTTTTTGGATACCCAGGACTTATAAATAATAAGGGAATAAAAAAACCTTCTTATTATGCCTATTACTTGCTGAATAAACTTGGAGACACTTTAGTTGCTAAAGACAAAGGATATATAGTTACAAAATCCAATAATGAGTATCAAATCCTACTCTACAACCACCATGACAATGTAAATAAACTGATTCCTTTTGAGAATTTTTCAAAACTTAGGGCTGTGAAAAACGCTGCTGCACAAAAGCTTTCAATAAATATAGTAAACATACCTTCATCTATAAAAATGATCACTTATGAAATAAACGAAAAATCAGGTTCCTCATATAACTACTGGTTTGATATGGGTAAACCTAAAAGACTAAGCAAAGAGGAAAAACAGATTCTTCACAAAGCCTCTTTTCCAAGTATACATTTTAAAAGCTTTAAAAAAAGTACTGTATTTAATATACGAACTAAACTCAAAGGTTATGGTGCTCTATTAATTCTAATAAAAGAGGTCTAATAATATATTAAAACAGGTGCTATTATGCTATTTCAATAATGTGACTATTTTCACGCTATAACGACATAGTACCTTTTTATGAACCTTTAAGTGAATGTAAATTTTGCCAAAAAGCATTATAATTTAACTATAGAAAAAAGTTAAGCCTACTTTTTAATAGCTTAACTTATTGAGGTGAAATTTATGGAAATTCAAAATAATACTCTTAAACAAGGTAAAATAAGAAAATTACTTTTAAAATTTGCCATACCTTCTGTGTTCGCACTTTTGGTATCTGAGCTTTACAATATTGTAGACACGGTGTATGTGGGACACTACATAGGAGTTACTACACTAGCCGCTATTACTATAGCATTCCCAATTCAAAAATTATTAGTAGCCCTTGGGCTTTTGATAGCTGTAGGAGCTTCCACTTATGCCGCTAGAAGTTTAGGTGAAAAGAATTATTCAGAATTTAAAAAAATAGTATTTACTTCTTTCAGTTTGGTTCTAATATCACTTACAATAGTTTCATTAATTATTTTTATATTTAGAAGGCCAATTTTTTATGTATTAGGTGCAGACAATCTAACTTATCCTCTAGTTAACAAATATGTATCTATATTACTTTTAGGAGGCATTTTCCAGTCATTATCAGTAGTTGCCTGTTATATTATGATTTCTCTAAAAAAGACAAAAGCTCTTCTATATACTAATTTAATAGGTGTTACTTTAAATATTTTAATTAACTATATATTAATAGTTAAATTGCACTTTAAAATAGAAGGTGCTGCTATAGCTACTGTATTGTCTCAAATAACTGCCTTTACCTTTGCATTTTACAAGTTTAAAAATATCATAAAGGAATTTCATATGGAATTTTCAATGCGTTCCATTCACAATTTAGTTACAAAAGAAATTATATGGGGCATAATTACCGTTGGATTCTCCACCTTTATAATAGAAATTGAGGATGCCTTAGTTACTGTAGTTCTAAACAACCTTCTTTACACTGAGGGCGGAGAATCTGCCATTGTCATGGTAGGAGTAATAACTAAAATTTCTATGTTTCTATTTGTAACCATAATAGGCATAAGTTCTGCAATGCAGCCTATAGTTGCTTATAATTTTGGTGCTGAAAACTATGATAAAGTTAAAAAGGTTTTAAATACTTCAATTAAAGTAGTTCTAATAACCTCTTTTGCACTTTGGTCAATCTTTATGTTATTTCCAAATTATATCATAGGCTTTTTCTTAAATGATACTACCCTTTTAAATGAAACAGTTAAAGCATTCAGATTATGCATATCTCTAATTCCTTTAACGGGAATATATTATGTAGTAATAAACTATTATCAGGCAATTGGTGAAGCTAAAAAAAGTTTCTTACTTTCAATATATAGAGAGATCATAGTGTTTATCCCTTTAGCCATACTACTTGTTCAGCTTTTTGGTATAAAAGGTGCCTGGGCTGCCTATCCTATAACTGATGCCTCCGCTGTTTTAACCTCTTTTTACTTTTTAAATAAAGCATTAAAGGAAGATTTTGATCAAGTTGGAGTGAGTGAAAAATTTTAATGGATTACTTTACAGCCACATATATATCCACTTCGGAATTTTCACTCCCATCATATCTCTCATCATAAATCTCAAAATCTCCTGTATATGTTCTTTCAATATCAGCATTCCATATATATCCCCAGGCTTCTCCAATGCTTTCCGGCATTTTTCCCTTTACTGTTACCACATAATATTTAGATGCCGGAATTACTTTATATGTCATACTATCAGGTATGTTACCTATATCTTTTACTTGAAGTCCAACCATATAAGAATAATGCCCAAATTCTTTATTTTCATACTCACTATATAATCCTAAAACTTCACCGTTCTTCAACTTATTGGGTATTTTATCCTCAAGCTTTTGCTCACTGAATTCTTTCCAGAGTTTTTCAATTGCAGCCTTGCATTTGCCACCTTCATTAGTAGTCCTTATTTCTTTTCCAACCAATATAATTTGATCCTTTTTAACTGTTTTACAGGTTATTTTGCTCTTTCTCCACCTTTTCAAATTTGGAAGACAGTTTGCCATAAGACCCCTTGCTTCACTTTCCTTCATTCCCTTTTGAACCATAAAAGGTACAGAAGCCTCAATCATCTGTTCCATAGTTAAATCTGGCTGTTTAAAATCTCCATTTTCATAACAGTAAATACAATATTCCTGATTTTTTTTATTATTCTTTTCAGTACCATAAAGTTCCTCACTCATTGGCATTCCACAACTTTGACAGTATTTTTGTTTCATATAATATTCTCCTTCCCTATGGGTTAATTTATCCGATGGCTACCAGCCGTAATACCCCCATCGCACTCTGTGAAACCGACTATCACCAAATCAAAGATTTGGGATATCTGCTTTTCTTATAAAATGGGGTATAACGGCTGCTACGCCCCTGGATAACGATTTCTAAGTTTCAGATGGAGAAAAAACTCCACCTGAAACCAAGAACTCTGTTTATATTTTTATTATACAGGGAAGCTTTGACAGCATTATGTCAAGTTTAATTTTGTTTTTCGTAAATATCATTCATTTTTTTGCATCTATTTTTTATAATCTCTCTTACATGAAGAGGTTTTATTACCTCTACATATTCCCCATAGCCAAGTATCATGGAATAAATCCATTCATCCTCCAAAACTTTAATATTTACTATGATGCTTCCATCTTCTTGAAAGGTCATTTCATCCTTATCAAAAGAATCTTCTACCCTATATCTAACTTTTTCTGAAAATTTAAGAGTAAGTTCTGTAGGCAGCTTTTCAACTTTATTCATGCTTAAATATTTTTCATAAGAAATTCTACCTTTATGAATATCTTCATTTAAAATACTCAAAGTATCCATTCTAGAAAGTTTAAATATCCTGTAGTCCTGCCTTAAATTGCAAAAAGAAAATAAATACCACCCAAAACCTTTAAAAACAAGGGTTATGGGTTCTACCTTCCTCAAAATATACTCACTTTTTGCATTTCTATAGTTAAAAGTCATACACTTCTTATTCTCTAAAGCCTCATATATCATATTATATTTTTCGTTTTCTTCACTAGATTTTTTAAAGCCCCAGGGTAAAGTATCTATAAATATTTGTTTAAAATGCAAATTGAAATCACTCTTCTTTTCATCCGGCACTATATTTTTTACTTTTTCAATGGCTAAATCTACGTTTTTATCATTTAAAACTTCATTTATGTTTCTCAAAGCTTCTACTATGGAAATCATGTCATCCAACGTTAAAAACTGATGGTTGATTTTATAATTGTTCACAATGTAAAAACCTCCATTATTTCCGGACTGAGATGCTATGGGAATCCCTGACATGTTAATTGCTTCAATGTCTCTATAAATAGTTCTTACAGATACCTCAAATTTTTCAGCCAATTCTGCTGCAGATATTTTCTTTCTATTTAAAAGCATGACAACAATTGCAATAAGCCTATTTATTTTCAAAACTAAAATCCTCCATATATTTTAATTACAGTTCCTCTCCTAAATCAATATCCATAATTATCTTTTCTATGTCTCTTATTCTTTTTTCTTTTAGTTCTAGTAAAAATTCGATGTAATAATTCTGCCATTCATATTCTAAAGTACCTTTATAAAGAAGCAGCTTCTCATCCGTGAGTTTAAAAGAATTACACCTTAAGTCATCATAAAATACATTTTTACCAAGTACAGCAAGGGACATGTCATCAAGTGACTGAAATGCCTCTTTATATTCATCGCCAAATAAACATTCCAAATTCAAAATGTCCATGTAATCTTCAAGAGAATGTACATTTTCATTTATAATTTCAAGCTTGTCTTTAACGCTTTCGCATTTTGTAACCTCATCCACAACACAACTAAATGCATAATCATCCATTTTCCTGCCTTTTTCAAAAGCAACATAATTTTGTTCATTATCTTCTTTATCTATAACAACCATATTATAAAGATTCCCGCTGCTACAGGCAATCAAAAACCTAGTTTTAAATGAATTCTCATACTTTTTTATATAGCCTATAAGTTTCAAGTTTTTTATATTAAACTTGGAAATAATTTTACTAAAAGTTCTGTTTACAATTAAACATATCTCCTCTTTGCTTTTTCCTAAAAGCCTTTCACTTATTCTTTTAAACTCATCCATTGATATTGTAAGTTTCTCTTCACTGCTATCTGATAAAACTAGAAAAACAAACTGATCAATAAGCATTTCAAAGACATTTATTGGAGCTTTTATAATATTTATTTTATATTTTTTACCATAATCTCTAAGTAATTTTCTAATATCTTTCTGCATAAAGAAATTACAAAATTCAGTTTCAATCTTCAATTTTTCAAGGTATTGTTTTATATAATAAATGCCTTTTATATTCATATTATCAAATACAAGGGGATAATCCATAGTACACGTTACATCCTGTGCTGCAAAAACTATGTCATAGCTTTCAAAGAAGCAAGTCAGCGCAGTATCTATCGTATAGTTATATATTTCATTTGGAATATGAAGCTTGTTTTCTTTTACTTCTCCATAAAGTTCTTTGCACTCTAACACAGATTTTTTAAGAATTTCAATGCCACCTTCATACGTTTTAACTATATCATCTTGAACCATCAAAGAAAATCCTTTACTAGAATTTGTGGAACTTTTAATGTAGGCATTTATTGCATAGTAAATTGAATTCAAAATACGAACTGCTGTATCCTCTTTTATGGAACTGCTTTTACCTTTTGTGTATCTTACTATTAGATTTTGAAGAATATATAGTGCATCTGTGTTTCTATTTTTAATAAATTCTTTCACTATTTATTGTCCTCCTCTTCTTTTATATTATTAACATCTTTACCATTTCTAAAATTATCTACAATTTTAGAAATACCTTTGCCTTTTATAAGTTCCATCGAACCACCATAAACTGTATTGTAAAAAAACATTATAGTTTTTAATATTTCATCATCACATAAAAAATCTGATGTAGAATTTTTCACATAATGAAATACTTCATACATATCACTAATTGTTTCAACTAAATTGTCCTGATTTACATAAGAAGATTTTCCAAGCTCCTTTATAATAGATTTCATCACATCTAAATTTAGCTCAATCCTACCCTGAGCTTTTAATGCATTGTTTCTGGTCCTTATTATATCTTTTGCATCTTTGACGCTAAGAGCAAGATCATGGATTTTAAGGTCATCATTTAATTTAGAAATTTCATTTATACTGTTTGATTCCTGTAACTTGCTGAGTGAATTAAATATTTCAGGTAAATTCATCGTTTTTCCTCCTAAAAATGAAAATAAAGTACTTGACACAAAATTCATTTTATGATATAGTATTGTTGAGCAATTATATGTTTGTGCAATGGTTATTATAACACATCTCTTATTATAATTAAATAGATAATGTGTAATTTACTATTTTTTATAATGTCAAATCGATAAAATTCATCATAGTCTATATATTTCTACTTATTAAAATAAAATCCAGTTAAATATTTTGCATTTAATTTAACAAAATATCTAACTGGACTTTTAGCTTTAACTACACGCAGTTAAAAATTCATTTCTATAGGTTTCTACCTTAAAAATCAACTTATGCGCAGGCATATTTTTACAATAATCAAGCTCTTTTAAATATTTTGTAAATAAGACTTAGTAAAAAATTCGTAAAAACTTAGAACTTTTGAATTGTCTGAGGTACGAGTTTTCAAAAGTTCTTAGCTTTTCTAGAATTTTTTACTTAGGCTTATCAAAATATTTAACCTAGCTGAAGGTTGTAAAAAATATCCGGAGTATAAGTTTGATTTTTTGCCTAGAAACCCTATAGATATTATAATTGACTTTATGACAGTTCAAAGGCTCCTGTATATAACTGATAATATTTTCCTCTTTGCTCAATCAAATCGTCATGACTTCCTCTTTCAATGATTCTCCCCTGTTCCAGCACCATAATTACATCTGAATTTTTAACCGTTGAAAGCCTATGAGCAATTACAAATACCGTTCTTCCCTTCATAAGCTTATCCATTCCTTCTTGAACAATAGCTTCTGTTCTTGTATCAATGCTGGATGTAGCCTCATCAAGTATTAAAACCGGTGGATCTGCAATAGCAGCTCTAGCAATAGTTAATAGCTGTCTTTGACCTTGTGACAGGTTTCCACCATCTCCAGTAATAACCGTATCATATCCCTTTGGTAAATGTCTTATAAATCCATCTGCATTTGCAAGCTTTGCTGCTGCAATTACTTCTTCCTCTGATGCATCCAATTTTCCATACCTAATGTTATCTGCAACTGTTCCTGTAAACAGATGCGGATCCTGCAGTACAATTCCAAGAGATCTTCTTAAATCATCCTTCTTGATTTTATTAACATTAATGCCATCATATCTAATTTTTCCATCCTGAATATCATAGAAACGGTTAATTAAATTAGTAATAGTAGTCTTTCCTGCACCTGTAGCACCTACAAAGGCTACTTTTTGTCCCGGTTTTGCATAAAGCTTTATATTATGCAGTATAACTTTCTCATCAGTATATCCAAAATCCACATCATCAAATACTACCTCTCCGAGAAGCTTTGTATAAGTAAGCGTGCCATCATGATGAGGATGTTTCCATGCCCAAATTCCCGTATGCTTTTCAGTTTCTACTAATTCCCCTTTTTCATTTTCTTTTGCATTAACCAAGGATACATAGCCTGCATCTTCTTCTGGCTTTTCATCAAGAAGTCTGAATATACGTTCAGCTCCTGCCAGTGCCATTATAACGAAATTAAACTGCTGTGACATTTGATTAATTGTAGTACTAAATGTTCTTGTCAATTGCAAAAATGCTGCAATTCCTCCAAGAGTAAATCCGCCAAATCCACTAATAGCTAAAATGGAACCAAAAATAGCAACAAATACATAATTTATGTAACCAATATTACCCATAATAGGCATTAAAATGTTGGCGTACTTATTTGCATTATTTGCACTATGATAAAGATCGTCGTTTAACTTATCAAAATTGATTTTTGCCTCTTCTTCATGACAAAAGACTTTAACAACCTTCTGGCCATTTATCATTTCTTCTATATATCCATTTACCATACCTAGGTCTTTTTGTTGAAGCCCGAAATACTTTCCACTTTTTCCGCCAATATTTTTGATAACATAAATCATCAAAATTACAATCAAAATTTCAACTATAGCCAGTGGGAAACTTAAATATACCATTGAAATAAAAGTACTGACAACAGTAATAATTGCTGCTAATATTTGCGGAATACTTTGACTAATCATCTGCCTTAAAGTATCTGTATCATTTGTATAAAGACTCATCAAATTTCCATGGGAATGTGTATCAAAGAAACTAATAGATAGACTTTCCATATGAGAAAATATGTCATCCCTTATTCTTTTAAGAGATCCTTGAGAAATTATAATCATCACACGACTGTATACATATGTTGACACAACTCCAACATAATAAATTGCTGCCATAGTAGTTATCATTTTTAAAAGCGGTCCAAAATTAGGATTTGATTTTTGTAAAAGAGGTGTTATATAATCGTCAATTAAATTTCTTAAAAATAATGTACCAATAACATTAGCAAGAGAACTTACGGTAATACCTACTAATACAATAAGAAATAAAAACTTATATTCCTTAATAACATAGGCTAATAATCTTTTTAATGTTTTTAAAGAGTTTTTACTAGGCTTTACATATCCACGATGTCTGCCCATTGCTCTAGGTTTACTATTATTATTTTGAGCCATTGTCATCGTCGTCTCCTTTCACTTGAGATTCATAAACTTCATGATATATATCATTTGTCTTTAGTAACTCCTCATGAGTTCCAAAGCCATCTATTTTTCCATCGTTTAATACAATAATTCTATCTGCATCCTGAACTGAAGATATACGCTGTGCAATAATAATTTTTGTAGTATCTGGTATTTCCTCTACAAATGCTTTCCTAATAAGAGCATCAGTTTTAGTATCCACTGCACTAGTAGAATCATCTAAAATCAATATTTTTGGTTTTTTTAGCAGAGCCCTTGCAATACATAATCTTTGTTTTTGACCGCCTGATACATTTGAACCACCCTCTTCAATAAAAGTATCATACTTATCAGGAAACTTTTCTATAAATTCATCAGCTTGAGCCTCTCTACACGCAGCAACTATTTCTTTATCAGAAGCATTCTTATTTCCCCATCTTAAATTTTGCTTTATTGTCCCAGAAAACAATACGTTCTTTTGCAGCACCATTGAAACTTCATCCCTAAGAGTCTCTATATCATATTTTCTAACATCAACTCCGCCAACTTCAACAGTTCCACATGTAGTGTCATATAGTCTTGGAATAAGTTGAACTAAAGTAGATTTTCCACTTCCTGTTCCTCCTATAATACCTATGGTTTCACCAGAATTAATCTTCAAGCTTACATTTTCCAAAACTAGATTGTTCATATCTTTGTTATAACTAAAACCAACTTTGTTAAATGATATGGATCCATCTTTTACTTCACAAATTGGATTTTCTGGATTTGCTAAATCACTTTTTTCATTTAAAACCTCAACAATTCTTTCAGCAGATGACTTGGCCATAATTACCATTACAAATACCATTGAAATAATCATAAGACTCATTAATATATTAACGGTATAAGTAAATAAACTCATAAGTTCTCCCGTTGTCATGGATTTTGAAACAATCATTTTTGCTCCAAGCCACGACAAAAGTAAAATACATGTATACACTGCAAATTGCATTGCAGGAGCATTAATTATTATTAATTTTTCAGCTCTTATAAAGTACTTATACAAAGTTTGAGAAGCTTTATAAAACTTGCTTTTTTCATGCTCTTCTCTTACATAAGCTTTTACAGTCCTTATAGCAGTTAGATTTTCTTGTACACTAGCATTCAAATCATCATACTTTTTAAAAACTTCCATGAAATATGGATGTACTCTTGTCATAATAATATACAATATAATTCCCAAAAAAATTATGGCACCTAAGAATACAAGTGCTAACTTTGCATTTATATAAAAACTCATTGCCATAGCAAAGATTAGCATAAACGGTGCTCTAACAAGCATTCTTATTATCATTTGAAATGCATTTTGAACGTTTGTTATGTCTGTAGTTAGTCTAGTTATAAGACCAGCTGTAGAATATTTATCTATATTAGAAAAAGAAAAGTTCTGAATATTATAGTACATTGCTCTTCTCAGGTTTCTAGCAAAACCAGTAGATGCTTTAGCCGCATATTTTCCTGATAATGCACCGCAGGTAAGTGATACAAATGACACCATAAGCATTATAGTTCCAACAATGCATACATATTTTATATTTCCTTTTCCCACGCCATTATCAATTATCAATGCCATCAACAGCGGAATAATCGTCTCCATTATGGCCTCTAAAGCAACAAATATAGGCGTTATAATAGAATCTCTTTTAAATTCGCCTATATAACTTGATATCTTTCTTATCATAACCTTGTTCCTCCCCTTGTTAGATTTCTAACTAATATTAGGAATCTATATTCCATCGCCAATTTTTTCAGACAATCTGTCAAGTAAATCGACTAATATGTCTGTCTCCTCATCACTTAATTCATCCTTTAAAGATTCTTCCATTCCAAGAATAAAATCATATACCTTTTTTTGAATTTGCAAACCTTTTTCTGTTATTATTATCTTCTTAAGTCTTGCATCTTCAGAAACACTTACCCTTTTGATATATCCATTTTTCTCCATCAGCTGAAGTACGCTAGTTACTGAAGAACGTCTAATATCAAGTTCTTCTTCTATATCCCTTTGGAATATATCTTTTTTATTGGACTTACAATATATAAAACCAAGTATCCTAGCTTGAACAGCAGTTATACCATACTGTGATGCCTCTTTATCTATTCTTCTATGAATTCTTCTAGAAAGTATACTAACTTTTCTTCCAATGTACATTTCTGTTTTATTGTTCATTTTCACGCCTCCACCATTTGTTAGGTTTCTAATTGTAAGGTTTCTAACTATTATAATTTTAATTATACATTATGTCAATAATTTTTCGCAGAATATAAAAACTATGAAGTTTAGATTAAAAATCTTTCTTCATAGTCTTTATATTACTCTATAAGTTCTTTTATCCATTTATTTATCCTATAAGGTTCATTAGACCAATATTCGGCAATCTGAGGTAAAATTTCATATTGAATAATATTTTTATACTCCTCTTTGCTTAATGTATGCTTTGGCGTACAAAAATAGCTGTGTCCTATGCGAAAATCCCCACCTAAGAAAGGATCATTTTCAATATCTTCATTAAGTTTTATAAACTTTTCAATAATACTGTCTGCCAAATCTTCGTTCTTACTTTCCATATATCTTTTAAAATTTAAATTATTAAATGCAGGTTCAATTTCAATAAAAGCAAAACGCCTTCTAAGGCCACAATCAAACACTCTGCTGCTGCCTTTATGTGCAGTCATAGTGCCTATAATATAAACATTTCTTGGTATATAAAATAAGTTTTCAATATAAGGTAAAGATATACCATAATTTTCCCCGCGCTTATCAGCCTCAACAAGCATAATAACTTCTCCAAAAATCTTACTAAGATTTCCTCTGTTTATTTCATCAATTATAAAATAATAGGGTCTTCTAGGATCACTTTCAGCCTGCTTACAGAAACGATAAAATATGCCGTATTTAAGACTAAATCCATTCTTTTCTGGTCTATAACCTATGACAAAGTCTTCGTAAGAATATCCTTCATGAAACTGAATCATCTTAACCCTTGTATCATCTCTTTGATCCATTATAGAGTAAACAAATTTTCTAGCTATAAGGGTTTTGCCAACACCAGATGGTCCTTTTAGAATTATGTTCTTTTTATACCTTAAAAGGTTATATATAACATCATACTGGCTTTCTTCCATGAATATTTCACTTAAGAAAGCCTTTTTAGAATACGTAGATTTTGAACAAACAGATATTTCTGAATCTTCTTCATCAATAACATCCCTGTTTAGCACAATTTCATTGTACTTAGACTTATCTATTTTCATTCTCTCTATGCTTAGTAATTTCATATCCAATACTTTGTAATTCCTAAACAGACACTCTTCATCCCTAAACTTTTTAATTTTTCTAGTATTTTCAATATAATTTGTAAGCTCTTTTGGATCTGTAAAAATTACACCTTTTTCTTCAAACAAAACGTAATCTTCAATTGTATCAGTGTTAATTATAGGGAAAATATATGGTTTCAAGCAATGAAGAATAACTGAAGCTTCCACTGCTTGCATACCTTTTATGCTAGTTTTAAAGGTTTCCTCAGCCATATGAAGGATTTCATTTTCATCATATGATTTATGTATTCTTATACACAAAGATATAAATCTTCTAGCGCTCTCTTCGTCTGATTTTGAGGCAAATGTGTAAAATCCAGTACTAAACATTCCTACAGACCATTCACCTACGATATTTTCATATTCATGTTTTCTAGCTCTCTCCATTACAGAATTAAATACTTTTATTAGTCTTTTCTTTTCTTCTATAGGCAAATGACTATTTTGTATTTTTTGGATCTTATACTTTACCTTAACCTTCCAGGTTCCCACAGTCATAAAATATAACATATCCAAATCACTTACATCTATAACATCTATTGGTATTCTTGAAAAGGATTCTACTGTTTCCCGAACAAGCTCATAGGACCCATCATATTTATCCGGATCTACATCAGGCATATCCATTATTTCCTGAACAAGTTTATTTTCTTTAAACTCCTCATACAACTTCAAGGAATTAAAAAGATTTTTTGCTTTTATATTTTCATCATCCTCTTTTTCAGTATAAGAAAGTTTAGGAAAAATAGACTCACACTTATCCCTTGCATAAGAATCATCTAGATCTCCATAAGATTCTTCTATTATAAGGCAATTTGAAATTTGAGCATTACAAGTCATATCATCTAACTTTTTAATTATTTTTAGCCATTTATAAAATACGCTTTTATTCATAGGAATTCCCCTTTTTAGTTTATAATAAACAGAGTTCTTGGCATCAGATGGAGTTTTGACTCCATCTGATGCTTAGAAATCGTTATCCAGGGACGTAACTGCTCTTTACTCCCACTTGGAGAAAAGCAGATATCCCAAATCTTTGATTTGGTGATAGTCGCTTTCACAGAGTGCGTGGGAGTATTAGAGCAGGTAGTCATCGGATAAAAAGCAGCTTCATAATTTATCCTTCCATTTTAATCGATATTATATTACATTAAATTAAATTTATATAATTTTATTTATAAATTGGCTTTCAAATTCTCAATTAGTTTTACAGGATTTATTATTTTTCCTAGTTCATAGACCTTCCCTTTGTTTTTAAATTCAATTGTATCTCCAGTTTTTAATGCTACTTTCCAAAATTCTTCAGGAGCTATATTGGGATCAACCTGACATGCCAGCGCATAAACACCTGCTATATAAGGAATTGACCAACTCCAGCCACCTTCTCTGTAAAAAGCATAATCATTATAACCCGTTGGGCTTGCAGTAGACCTTGAGTCCATAGGAACAAGCAATGTATTAGTTGAATCGTATTTTCCGTTATAATAATCTTTTTGCCACCATAATCCTGGGGTATATGATGATTCCATATCAGGATTTAATAAAGGATTTCTTCCAAGTCCATTGAACTTAAATCCATAAGTATGTCTAAGAGATGAAGACACCACAAATATATTTTCCTCCTTAGCTCTCTTCACAGCTTCTGTTACTTCTTTGTATCCAATGTCCTTTGGACCCCAACCAATTGAAATAGAAATAACCCTTATTTTCTTTTCCTTGGGTAATTTTTTATTGATATCTATTATTCTGTCTATAGCTTTTGCAGTATATTTAAAATCAATTTTATCCTTGATACCTGGATCCTGACCTATATAATACAAATCAGATGCTGGTGCAACTCCTGTTGTTTTTCCGACAGCTATTGAAGTTACTGCAGATCCATGCATTGAAGTTTCCTTTGCACAGTGAATTTCTTCATAAGCTTTTACCCTATCTTTATATTCAACATGGTTTACAAGAAGTCTTTGATCTATTATTCCAATTCCAATATTCTTCCCATTTATACCTAATTTATGAAGATCTTTTACTCTAAGTCCAGGATTTTTGCCTGTTTCCATAATCTTTTCCGGCAAAAAATTTATGGGCATATTTTTAGGCCATTTCGTTTTGCTGTCAAAAGTTGAATTTAAAAGATCCTTTTCCTTTCCAGTTACA
Organism: Clostridium coskatii; assembly: GCF_001675205.1. Taxonomy (NCBI): domain Bacteria; kingdom Bacillati; phylum Bacillota; class Clostridia; order Eubacteriales; family Clostridiaceae; genus Clostridium; species Clostridium coskatii. Next base: position 58,155 of record NZ_LROR01000055.1, read on the forward strand.
TTCACCTTTGATAAATCACTTGAACGCAAGTCTATTTCAACACTATCCTCAGAATTTGGATCCGGTTTAGGTAAATTATTTAGTTTTTTTATTCTCCAATTTACAGGTATTGTTTTTACCCCAATTCCAATACCATTTTTATTTAATGAAGTATTTGGTTCAATTGATATTTTTATAAATATACCTCCAATAATAGTTAATGCCAATAAAACTATTAAGATTTTATATCTTTTCTTCATAATTAATCCTCCTTATTTTCTAATACAAGTAAATTTTAAGGACTATCTTTGAAGAAGTACTTATTAAATTTATTAAGATTTAATTAAGATCTCAAAATATTTCTTCTAATACGATGAAATATTTTACATTATACTTTAATGTGAAATGTGTTATAATCTTATTTGTGACTTTAACCATACATAAGTAATAACTCGTATACATTCGGTAATATGGTCCGAAAGTTTCTACCTGCTAACCTTAAATAAGCAGACTACGAGGTTATTTGAAGTTTTATATATCTTTCAAATGTACCTCATTTTTTATGGGGTATTTTTTATATTCTTAACTATTAACTAAAAAGGAGCCTATCATGGAAGCTAAAAGACAAGAAGAACAAACATCTGAAATAGGACTAATTTATGGAGTTTATGATAAGCCTAAATTATTATCTCAAATTTTATTAGGATTTCAGCATATTTTTGCTGCTTTTGGTGGAATTATTGTAGTCCCAATAATTATTTCATCTTCACTAAAACTTGACTCCCATACATCTACAGCACTAATAAGTGCTGCAATTCTAGTAGCTGGAATAGCTACACTCATACAATCTAGGGGTATTGGCCCAGTTGGAGCAAGGGTAGCCTGTATTATGGGAACGGACATTACTTTTGTAGCTCCGGCTGTAGCAGTTGGAAAAAAATTTGGACTCTCCGGCATATTCGGAGCCACTATATTAGGGGCACTTATTGTAATTATTTTAAGTTTTTCTATTAAATACATAATGAAACTTTTTCCACCAATTGTAACTGGAATAGTTGTATGCCTAATAGGACTTACACTTCTGCCAGTTTCAATAGATTGGGCGGCAGGAGGTTCTGGAGTCCAAAATTATGGAAGTTTAAAAAATATAGGCATTGCGTTAACTGTAACCTTAATTACTTTACTTTTAAACCATTATGGCAAAGGACTTTTAAGCAGTGCTTCAATTCTAATTGGAATGGCAGCAGGTTACATAATTTGTATTGCTCTTGGTATGGTAGATTTCTCATCTATTTCAAAAGCAAGTATAGTAACACTTCCAAAAATATTTGAACATGGTATCACCTTTAATTCAAGTGTTCTACTTCCGTTTATTCCGGCATATTTAGTTTCTGTCATAAGTACTGTAGGAAATTTAAGAGCAATAAACGAAATATCCGGTATTAAAGAGGATGATATTAGGATTTCACATGGTGTACTTTCTGATGGGCTTGGAAGTGTAATTGCTGGAATATTTGGTGCTATGCCAAACACTTCTTTTAGTCAAAACGTTGGATTGATTCCACTTACTAAAGTTGCAAGTAAATTTGTCACAATGACTGCAGGAATAATACTTATTATACTAGGACTATTTCCTAAATTTGCTGCGATAATAAACGCAATGCCTCAAGTTGTACTCGGTGGTGTTGGAATAGTAATGTTTGGAACGGTTGCTGCTGCTGGAATTCAAACTTTAAGTAAGGTAAAATTAAATAATAGGAACCTTCTCATAATAGCAACTTCTATAGGTTTAGGTCTTGGAGTTACTTTTAGGCCTGAAATTTTATCAAACCTTCCAGAAAGTTTAAAGATGATTTTTTCATCTGGTATCTCTACAGGAACTATTGCAGCACTTATATTAAATCTTATTTTAAGAGAAGAAAAATAAAAAATCGCGAGGTGTTAATTTATGAAGGAATTACGAAAAAAAATCTTAGAGGAAGGACATGCCTTAAGTGAATCAATATTAAAAGTAGATTCATTTTTAAATCATAAAGTTGATCCAAGCCTCATGTATTCCATAGGAAAAAGTTTCACAGAACATTTTAAGGACATGGGGATCACAAAGATATTTACTATTGAAAGTTCAGGAATAGCCCCAGCTGTTATGACTGCACTTCAAATGGATTTGCCTATGGTAATACTAAAAAAGAAAGAATCCAAAACATTAAATAAGGACGTGTATCAAACCACAGTTCACTCATTTACCAAGGGTTCCGATTATGAACTCACTTTATCTCAAAAATACATATGTCCTGAGGATAATATTCTTATAATTGATGATTTTTTAGCTAACGGAGAAGCTTCAAAAGGTACTATACGCCTTATTGAACAGTGTGGTGCAAAGGTAGCAGGAATAGGAATCGTTATTGAAAAATCCTTTCAACCCGGCCGTAAACTCCTTGATGAACAAGGATATCATGTATATTCCCTTGCCAGAATAAAGAGGCTTGCAAAAGATACTATTGAATTTATGGATTAATTAAATTTGTTTGAGTTTCTATTGTGACCTGGATGGAAAATAGATGAAAACCTTCATTTATTTTTCATCTTTCTTTTATACCCAGATAAAAATCAACTTATTCCTAGATTCCTTCCAAATTTAATTTCCATAAATATAAAAAGAACATACAATTTCCATAACCAGTTTTATAAGTATTTATATCAGCTAATGTACTATAAAATTCTAATATGCATATTTTATCTGGCCGGAATTAAAGTTATCTATAGATCAGAAAACATTTTAATGTATTCTTCAGAAAAAGGCGGTATGTTACTAAGTAAACTATCTACTATTTCATCAACATTTTCATCTGTAATTTTTATTCCTTCCATACCATCTTCATCTTTTTTAATAAAATTTTCATCTTTGAATTTTTTCATGTCTTGTTCATTATTCTTATCTTCTAATTTCTTCACAAATTTATTATATTGGTTTTCATAAATAGACCTATAACTATCATGTTCTAATGCTTCTGAATTACTTATACATTTATTTGATAGATAAATGTTATCTTCCGTAAACATAAGGTTTCCATATACATAAGCTCTCATACAAGGAGCTCCTCCACTTGTAGGTAAATTTATTTTTCTGTTTTCTTTTTGATGTATATTAAACCTATAATCAGATTCATGCCTTTGTAAATAGCACTTAGAGTCCAGCTTTTCCAACTCCTTCATAACAAATTCAGATACATCTGGCTTTAACTTTTTTATTACATTTTTAACTGTAATGCCCATACTATCTCTCCTTATTCATATCTTTTTTGGTAGTTAGTTATTAAGTACTTTTAGAATATTTAAATTAAATTAAATACTCTTATCTTCTATTATACTATTTATATTGATAATCTCAAAATTTGCATTTATTTACAAGAAAAATTTTACACTTATATATGTGATTTTACTTAAAATTATTAATGCATGCCTAAAATACTAATTAAAATTTACTTTATCTGATGAATGCACTTAATTTGTAACAAATAAATAGTATTTAAATATCATATATACTGGGGAACATATTAGACTCTTGCAACAGCCTAATATAAACAATGGTTAGGAGGAAAAAATGATGTCCCATCATCATAAAAATGAAGTCAATATTCATGAATTAGAAGATACTTCTTTACAAACAGAAAGTTTTTTAATAGGAGCAGCAGCTTATAATAGCTCCTGCAATTTATCTGATAATGACAAAGGAGTTGGCGTACTGTATCAGCAGCAAGGTGCTGTAAAGATACACAATGGAAGAATAATCGGTTGTGATGGTCAGGGTTATATAGTACGACATTGTTCAGATGCAAGTAAGGGAAGTCCTTTTAAGTATGATAAATTCTATTTTTACAATGAAAAGTATTTTCATACTCATAGTATTCAACACGCTCATGCACATGCATTTATTAATATTGGAATAAGGGACAATAAACATGTATTTTGTTACTATGGGAAAGAAAAAAATGCTAAAAATCTTCACACTCATAATGGTGTATTTCATTCTTTTTCCTATAAAGATCCTATAACTAAGAAGTCTGTAACCAGCAGTGATTTTACTACCTTTTTAAGTTTTCGTATGACGCCCCATTTAGTAAACAGTATAGTTTACTATCATTATATTCAAGAGTATGACAATAAAAAACATCAAACTGTTTTTAAATATGTAAAAACTTCAGCTGATCATATAAAGCATTATAGAGAAGTACCACACAAATAGATTATATAATGATGTTTCAAATAAAGCGGATAGCTTTAACACTATCCGCTTTTTTAAAGAATTTATTTTCTTCTTAACAAACTCTATCTACATCATATCCTTCATCATTTAATGCCTTAACTATAGATTCTATATGCTCATACCCATTTGTTTCTACCGTAACTTCTAAAACCACATGTTTCAATCTGTCAACAGCTTTGAACTGATTGTGATCCAACTTTATTACATTAGCTCCTTTTTCAGCTAATATCTGAGATATTTTAACAAGTTGTCCTGGAGTGTCCTTAAGTTTAACTGAGAAACAGAATATTCTTCCTCTTGAAAATAATCCATTATTCAAAACGGATGCCATTGTTACTACATCTATATTTCCTCCACTTATTAAAGAAACTACTTTTTTTCCTTTAAAGTTTAATCTTTTTAGTGCTGCTAAAGACATTACTCCCGTTGCTTCTGCTGCAAGCTTATGTTTTTCCAAAACAACAAACACAGCCTCCATAAGTTCTTTATCACTTACTGTAACAATTTCATCTACATATTCTTTTATTACTTCAAAAGTAAGGTCTCCAGGCTGCTTTACTGCTGCACCATCAGCGATAGTATCAACTTTATCTGCATAGGTGAGTTTACCTGTATCAAAAGAAACTTTCATAGGATTTGCACCTTCAGCTTGAACTCCTATTACTTTTATATTAGGATTAATAGATTTAGCAGCTACTGCTATTCCACTTATTAACCCACCTCCACCTATTGGTACTAATATAGCATCTACATCCTTTAGTTCTTCTATTATCTCAAGTGCTATAGTTCCCTGACCTGCCATTACATCTACATCATTAAAAGGATGAACAAAAGTATACCCATGCTCTTTCTCTAATCTTTTAGCTTCTTCATAAGCCTCATCATAAACTTTTCCTTTAAGTACTACGTCAGCTCCATAGTTTTTAGTAGCTTGGACCTTTATAAGTGGAGTAGTTTCAGGCATAACAATTGTTGCCTTAATTCCAAGTTTTTGTGCAGAGTATGCTACACCTTGAGCATGATTTCCTGCAGAAGAAGCTATAAGCCCCTTTGCTTTTTGTTCATCACTTAGTTTAACGATTTTGTTTGATGCCCCTCTTAACTTAAATGCTCCAGTAATTTGAAGGTTTTCTGGTTTTATATATACCTCATTACCACTTTCTTTGCTAAATTCTGAACTATATATTAATTTAGTTTTCACACATATTCCTTCTATTCTTTTACTAGCCTCTAATACATCCTTTAATGTTAAATTCACTTTCATAATCTTCAAATCTCCTCTCTTATACTCGATATAATAATATTATTACGTATTGCACCTTGCCCCAATTCTAAAAATTTTCTAATATAAAGTAAAAGCCCCCTATTCACTCACCTCTCAAATTTTATAATATAATAAAAAAATCTTTCGTTCTTATAAACATACTTTTAAATATGCTTATAAGGACGAAAGATTAACTTCCCGCGGTACCACCTCAATTACAATTAGATACACTAATTGCCACTCAACTCAGGTCAACGTTAATAAAAACATCTATTCATCGTGAACCCTAACCATATATCGCTGGTATACGTCCTCATTTACTTGGCAAAAGCCTTTCTACTTGGAAGCTCCGGAGTGATAGCTGCATATTTATGTTAACACCAACTTACACCAATGCTGGCTCTCTGTAGTTAAACATCAAATATTTCTTTCTCCATCAAAGCTTGTATTTATTACTAACTTGTTGTTAAGTATATTATTTTTTTGTCATATTGTCAATCTATTTTTCTAATTTTTTTCTAAAAATATTTAAATCTTTAAAACTTACAGTTTACAATTTTCTCTTATTATTGCATAATAATTTGAGAAACAAGTTAACTTAAAATAAAAAAGAAAGGCAGGAAACACATTGATTAAAGTTCAATCATTAACTAAAATATTTAAAAAGATTTCAGCTGTAGATAATATTAGTTTTGAAGTTAACAATGGGGAAATAGTAGGACTTCTTGGTGAAAACGGAGCAGGTAAAACAACTACACTTAGGATGCTTGCAACTATGCTAAAGCCCACATCAGGAACAGCTTTAATAAACAATTATGACGTGAATAAATATCCAGAAAAAGTAAGAGGAGAAATAGGAATACTCTTTGGCGGCGAAGTTGGTCTTTATGATAGATTAACTGGAAGAGAAAATATAAGATACTTTGCAGAACTCAATGGAATGTCAAGGTACGAAACCGAAAAGAGCATAAAGTATTTAGCAAAAAATCTTGAAATGGAAGACTATTTGGATAGGAGAGTAGGTAAATTTTCAAGAGGAATGAAGCAAAAAATTTCTATAGCTAGGTCTATCGTACATAATCCATCAGTAGTATTATTTGATGAACCAACATCAGGTCTAGATGTCAGTTCATCTAGAATAGTACATGATTTTATAAAAAAGTGTAAAATTGACAATAAAGCTGTCATATTTTCAAGTCACAGTATGGCTGAAGTAGAAAAGCTTTGTGATAGAATTATAATAATTCACAAAGGAAAAATTATAGAAACAGGAACAATAGAAAATTTAAAGTCTAAATACAATAATGATGACATGGAAGAAATATTCATGCAGTTGGTAGGTGATATAATTGAAAACTAATGTTGTATTAATAGTGTTAAAAAAAGAACTTTTAGATATGTTTAGAGATAGAAAGACAATCCTCATGAGTATATTAATTCCCATGCTGCTTCTTCCTGTACTTTCGTTTGTTATAGGAAAAGCTACAAGTACAAGTCATAAAAATGTAGAAAGCAATTTAAAAATAGCTGTGGTTGATAAAGGCAGCAGCAATTTAGGATCATTTTTTAAATCACAAAAGAATGTAAAAATAATTAAATCCAACAACATAAAACAAGATGTAAAAGATGGTAAAATTTTAGCAGGTATAACTATACCAGAAAATTTTGATGAAAATATAAGTAAAGATATGAATGAAAAAATCACATTAACTTATGACAACTCCAGTAGTGACAGTATGGAAGCCTTTGACATATTAAATTCTTACATAGATAAATATTCAAAGAATATAGTTTCTAAAAGATTGGAAAAAAGAAATATAGATTCTAAAATATTAACTCCAATAAATGTTGCCCAGGATACTATAGAAAAAAAGGAAAGTGGTATTGGGAAATTAATGCTTAATATAATGGTACCACTTTTATTGATTCTTGGAAGTGTTGGCAATACAGTAGCACCCTCCTTGGACTTAGGTGTTGGAGAAAAGGAAAGAGGTACTCTAGAACCACTTCTAACTACAAAAGCAAGTAGAATGTCCTTACTTTGGGGAAAATTTCTTGCAATTACAATAGTGGGAATTATAGTATCACTGGCAAACCTTGCGGGATTATTTATTTCAATGAATCAGACAAATGGAATGTTTCAAGGTGCAAATGACATCAATATAGGATTAGAAACTATTATTTTGATAATGATTTTGCCTATACTTTTAACTATGGTTTTTGGGGCCTTAGGGTTGTCCATAAGTATTTATGCAAAATCATCAAAAGAAGCTCAAACATATTTAAGTCCTTTTACAATAATAGCTGTCATATTGGTTTATGCCACAATGATGAAGGACGCTAAAAGTATAGAAACTTATTTTTTTAGTATACCTATAGCTAATGCTTCTTGCCTTACAAAAGAGTTCTTAGTTGGAATACACAATACAGCACATATAGCTATAACCTTTGGCTGGATGATAGTGTATATAGTTGCTGCAATCTCATTTGCAAGATATATGTTCAATAAAGAAAGTGTTATTTTTAGGTCATAATTTTCTAAGCAAAATTGACTCTTACTATATTGTAATCATAAAATAAATATAAAGACTAAACTATATTTTACACTTGGAGGATTAAAATTATGAATTATGACAAAAATACTATTTTAAATATTCTAAAAACTATTCTTTCTATACCAAGTCCTACAGGATATTCTAAGTTAATAATGCAGTATCTCAAGGATGAACTTAACAAAATAAATATACCTTATAAAACCACAAATAAAGGTGCTCTTATTGTATCTTTTACTGGAATAAATGACGATTATCAAAGAACCTTTACATCCCATGTTGATACATTAGGTGCAATGGTTAAAGGCATAAAGGAAAATGGCACTCTTTCCATGGTTCCTATTGGCGGATATATGATGTCAACACTTGAAGGTGAAAATTGTACTATAAAAACTTTAGATGACGTAAGTTATTCCGGTACTATTCAAACTATCAAACCTTCTGTCCATATAAACGGTGATGAAGCCAACAGCCTTAAGAGGATTCCTGAAAACATGGAGGTAATACTAGATGAAAAAGTGTTCTCTAAAAATGATGTAGCAGCTCTTGGTATTGATGTAGGAGACTATATATGCATAGATACAAGGACAACTATCACTGAAAAGCAATTTATTAAAAGTAGATATCTAGATGATAAAGCTAGCGCATCTCTTCTTATGTATGTAATTAAATACATTGATGAAAACAATATAAAACTTCCTTACACAACTAATTTCTATATAAGCAATTATGAAGAAGTTGGTCATGGTTCTAGTGCTGCTTTACCTGAAAAAACTAAAGAGTTCATAGCTGTTGACATGGGAGCCCCTGGCTGCGATCAAAATTCATCAGAATATAGCGTATGTATTTGTGCTAAAGATTCCTCTGGTCCTTATGATTATGATCTTAGGAAAAAATTAGTTCATACCTGCAAGGAAAATAATATCTCATATAAACTAGACATATATCCTCACTATGGTTCAGATGCTTCTGCTGCACTACGTGCTGGTTGGGATGTTAGAACAGCCCTTATAGGTCCTGGTGTTTTTGCATCTCACGCCTATGAAAGAACGCATGTAGATGCATTGTTAGCTACAGTTGACCTTATCATAAAATATATTACCGAAGTATAACCAAGCTTTATAATAAGCCGAGATCTTAAATTCCCGGCTTATAGTGTTATTTTAATTCATAATAAACAATAATGTTTATATAGTGCAAGATTTCATTCCTTATGATATTGATTTTTTATTTCTTTTTGAATCTTTTTTAAAGCCTTTTTAGAGCCCCTTATAATGTCTCTTTCTAACTTTCTATCTTTATAACTTACAAATAGAGTATTTAAATCATAGTCCTTAGGATACAAATCTTCTGCTTTTAATTCTAGCCTGATTCTCTTTTCATTAACTTCTATAAAATTTTCTTTATACAATACAGTAACATTGTTAAACCTATCCTTTTCTTTATAGACAATAGCAAAATCTTCATAGTCCATAAGAAATACCCTATCTCCTATTTTAAAGTAGTAATAGTTTTTGTGTTCATCAAATTCTTCTTCAACTTTTCTATTTTTAATTTTGCTCTCTCTAACTAATTTAAAGTTATAATCTTTATTTTTTATATAGCTTTCTGCTTTCTCAAGTACAGAGTTTTTTATACCCATTTTTTTAGATATCCAAAGTGCATTGCTCTCTCCAGATTTACCTATAATTAATTTATACAATGGTTCTAATGTTTCACTTTCAAATTGCATAGCCGCATTTTGAAAATCTTCGTGAATTTCTGAAAAATTCTTTATTTCACCATAATGAGTAGTGGCTACTGTAATACATCCTTTATGATAAAATTCCTCTAATATGGCTATAGCAAGTCCTGCTCCTTCATTAGGTTCTGTTCCGCTTCCTATTTCATCGCACAATATAAGTGTAGATTTATTGCTATTGTCAATTATATCTGCTAAATTTTTTATATGGGAAGAAAAAGTACTTAGTGCATTTTCTATACTTTGATCGTCTCCAATATCAACAAATATTTTTTCAAATACAGATATTTCTGTTCCTTCTGCAGCTGAAATATGAAATCCTGATTGAACTGCTAAGGTTAAAATTCCTACTGTTTTTAATACTACTGTTTTTCCACCTGCATTAGGTCCTGTTATTATTAAAGTTCTATAATCATCACCTACCTTAAAATCTAAAGGTACTACATCACCTTTTAACAATGGATGTTTTCCCTTTATGATATTTATATATCCATAATCATTAATTTTAGGCTTCATTCCATTAATAGCTTTACTGTATTTCGCCTTAGCAAAAATCATATCATATTCTTCAATAACTTCCATATTAATTTTAATTTCTCTTAAATTATCAAATACTAATGCTGTTAAAGTAGATAGTATTTTATATTCCTCTATTGATTCTTCAGCTTTTAATGCTGTTAATTCTTCTGTACTTTTACTTATATTATTTGGCTCTATGAATATAGTGGAACCTTTAGAAGAAGTTTCTACTATATTGCCTGGAACTTGATTCTTATATGCAGCTTTTATAGGTATAGTATATCTTCCATTTCTTTTGCTTATAAAAAATTCCTGTATATATTTTTTATTACTACTATTTTTTAAAACCTTTTCTAATTTATCTTGTATCTTACTTTCCGTATTTTCTATAAGTCTTCTTATTTTTCTTAATTCTTTGCTAGCGTTAGAATCCACCAAGCTTCCCCTTATAGAAAGTTCAATCTCTTCTTCTATAAATGTAAATTCTGTAATTGAATTACCATATGAACTTAATGTTGGAGCATAAAATTCTTTATCTTTCATAAAATTCTTAATTTTTCTGCACCCTCTTAAAAAATTGCAGAGAGTAGTTAAATTTTCTGGCTCCAGCACCATACTTTTTTCAACATTATCTATAATATTATCTATATTGAATATTCCCTCTAAAGGTATATAACTGCAAGTATCTAATAAAGCTCTTCCTTCACTGGTTTCATTCAGCCTTTTATCTATAACCTTTAAATTTGTACTTGGCTTAAGCTTATCTATTAACTTTTTTCCTAATCCGCTTACACAATAAGATTTTACTATTTTCTTTAAGTCATTATATTGCAATTTATCAAAAGTGTTTGTATTCATTTTCTTTTCTCCTTACATAGAATTTAATATTCTATGAAGATACAAATATCTTGGATAGATTTCACCTTTGACACATTATACTTATTAAATATTATTTTTACGAAAAAAAGCTGTGGACATTTCCACAGCTTAAAATACATACCATTAAGATAGCCATAAAGAACTATCCTGTAAATATAATAACGGTATTTTATAGCTTTGTATCTCCATAGATTGCTTTAAATAAACCTATGACAAACAAAGGTATAAAAACTACCCTTTTTTCAAAGATCTATTTAAATATAAAATTTAATCTATTTAGATACTACCACGCTCATAAAATACCTCTCTATTTTTATTTAATGAAATCTATCTTTTTTGATTGTATTATATGTATATGTAAATTGTCAACTAATTTATTTTTTATATGCTTCTTTTCCATCCTGAATTATATCTAAATAATTTTGAAGGTCTATGCCCAGCATCCTTTGTAAACTGATTTGTTTCAATAACCATACTTGCAACTTTTCTTCTAAAGGCAGCTGCTAAAAGTTCTTTTCCTTGTATAACCTCATAAACCTGCTGAAGTTCCGTTAACGTAAATAATTCTGGCATAAGATTAAATGCTAAACTTGTATATTCAATTTTATTTCTTAACCTGCTAATAGCATATTCAATAAACTTACCATGATCAAAAGCAATACCTGTAGATTCCGTAATTTCTCTACTTACTTCACCATCTGGATTTTCTATAATTCTTATCTTGGCAGATAGTTCCTCATTTTCATTCCAGAGTTTTATTTGTACTATTTGTTCATAAATATATTCTTTTTCCATTGCTTCTTTTTTTTCTTGAAGCAAATTGTAACTGACATTAAACCATGCCGCATCTTCTTCATCACTGCCAGCTTTAATGCTTAATGAACTGCTGTCCACAAGTGCCATATAAGATGAACTTATTACTCTAGTCCTAGGATCTCTATCAACTTCTCCCCAGGTATATAACTGTTCCATATAAATATCATCAACATTAGTTTCTGCTCTTAATACACGTAAAGCTGCTTCGTCCAAGCTTTCATTAATACCTACAAATCCACCAGGAAGTGCCCATTTCCCAATGCATGGATGATCTCCTCTCTTTACTAAAAGAATCTTTAAAGATTTTTCTGGAAGCTTCCTGTAATTTTCCTTTTTTTCGTTCATTACTGTAAAAATCAACATATCTACAGTAAGAGATGGTTTTTCATATATACTATCATCATATTGCTTTAAAAACTCTTCTTCAGTTAATCCTTGTTTATTTTTAATGTCCACATATTTCATATTATCACTCCGAGTTTACTTTTAATTTTTATGATATTATCACTTTATCATTAACGTAATTATTTTTCAATTCCTATTTGTTTTACTAATTTTAAAACCTTTTCTGATAATTGTACTTCAAATAACAGTTCACTATTATTAAAGTCAATATTCGTTAATTCTATAATACGTTTAATTCGATATTTTAAAGTATTATAATGAATGTGGAGAGCTTTCGAAGTTAAAGTAACATCCTGATTATGTTTTAAATAAGCACACAGTGTTTTAAAAAAATCACTATTTTTTTCTTCATCAATATGAATTAAAAGTTTTACAATTGGGTGAACAAGGATTTTAAGATGTGCTTTGTCTCCAAAACTTAAAATCATATGTGTCACTATAAAATCATTATAATTTAAAATTCGCTCAGAACTATGTATTTGATTTCCAATTGATAAACTAGTAATAGTTTGCTTATAATATTCTGATAAATCATATAAATTATGAAAAACCTTACTGATACCAGCCCTACAGTTGTGTTTTTCTAGTAATTTTCTAAATAAGTTCAATTCATTTTTATTAAATATATTTTCTCCTTTAACATCCAGTAAAACCACAATATATTTATCATAAATAATTACTGTATCTCTATTAAAATAATTTTGCATTTTTCTTTTCAAATAATAGATTTTATCTTCATTTCTATTTATATCATTTAATTCAATGGCAATAACATATAAATTATCATAAAGTTTTAAATTGAATGATCTTGCACGTTCGCTAATGGCATCATGGTCATATAATTTCTGATTGAGCAATGCCGTAATAAATGAATCCACTAAAGGATTGGTAGATGAGAAACTTTCATTAGAGCCCTTAATCGTCAAAGAAAGAAATCTACAGAGAGTGATTAACATTTGTTCATCATATTTTGTAATTGGCTTATTGTATTCTAACATCTTCAAATATGCTAAAGGCTGCTTATTTTTTAAGACTCTTCCTACTAATTGTCTATGATTTAGTAATCCGGATTCCCATAAAATTAGATCTGAATTTTCATTATGCTCACTTTCTATATCCCTATCAATTTTATTTTCCATGATTGAATTAACATACGCTTCAGTTACATAGCCTTTCGAAAGTGTCCATTCCCACAGTGGTTCATTTTTTATAGTATTTCCTCCAGCATGTGCCATAAAGCAAAGAGAAATATCCACTAATAATAAAGGGTTGCCTAAAGTTTCATACCCAACATCCAAAAGCTGCTGGATAGTTGTCCCCTCTTGACAAAGTTCTAACAACTTATTTGTGAAATTAACCATTTTAATCTCCATATCAAATAAGTCCTGCAAGATGTCTATGATAGAGGTAATGTCACTCTTGTTAGAAACTAAAATGATATTGGACATACTTTCTTGCTTGTATAAAGTAGATAATAGAATATCTTCATATAACATATAGTTTGCTCTGCTAGAAGAAGGCATTTCTGCCAAGTCGGACACTTTCCCTATATACAAATAATCAGAAAGATATACTGAAACATCTTTATTTAAATATCGAAATCCTATCAATTCACAATCTTCTTTAAGATGGACTTTTATGCTGAATTTATCAAGTAATCCAGTAATTGTAGAAAATTGTACAGACATAATTATCCCTTCTTTGTTGAAATATTAACTATCTTACTAATCTAATCATAGCAGAAATTAGCATAGTAAACAATTGCATAAGCAATAATATCCAATTAATACTTGTAAAAAATTACAAATTATATTATTCAAATTCTCAAACCTTGACGAAGATATTAAAAATATGCAGTGTTATAATTTTCTTAAGGTTGATAAAAAAATAACAATAATTGCTTGGAGGGATAAACATGATAAGAAGATATGGTCAGCTATGTACAGTAGCTTACGGCACTGGTGCAATTAATTCAACGGGAGAAATTGCAAAAGAATTAGGATTTACAAAAGTAATGATTGTAACAGATAAACAAGTTGAAGCTTTAGGACACTCTCAAAAATCAATAGATAGCTTAAAAAAAGCAAATATAGAAACTGTCATATTTAATGGTGTAGAAATGGATGCACCTGATTACACAGTAGAAGCTGGTGGTAATATGGCAGAGAAAGAACACGTAGACGGTATTATCGGTGTAGGTGGAGGAAGTGTGCTGGATACAGCAAAAGGAATAGCTTGTTTTGCTGCAAATGAAATCACAGTTAGTGATATGATACATCATGCACCTATGAGAAATCCACCAGTAAAATTTGTTTTAATACCAACCACATCAGGTACTGGCTCAGAATGTACCTTTGTAGCTGTCATTACAGATACTAAAAATCACGAAAAAGTTGGATGCTTTTCTGTGCCATCTTTTTCAATTTTAGATCCAGAACTTACTCTCAGCTTGCCAAAGGATATTACAGTTTATACAGGTATGGATGCTTTTTCACACTGCACTGAATCCTTAACAAGCATGCAGCCAAATCCTCATTCTGATTTACTTGCTTATGATGCAATTGAAAGAATTGTAAATTGGCTTCCTGTTGCATATAAAGAACCTGGTAATTATGAAGCTAGAGATAATTTGGCTTTAGCAAGTAATTTTGCAGGTAAATCCTTCAATGATTCTACAGTTCATGTTGGACACGCTATTGCACATTCCTTTGGAGCTAATTTTCACATTCCACATGGCATAGGTTGTGCATTAGTAACACCTACTGTAATAGAATTAACAGCTCCAAAATTCCCTGAAAAAATTAAAAAAGTAGCTAAAATCATGGGAATTATAGTTGATAGTGAAGATGGTGTTGTAATTGGAAAAACAGTTGCAGATAGTGTTCGTAAATTTATGAAATCCTTAAAGATTCCTTCTTGTAAAGAGCTGGGACTTAAGAAAGAAGATGTTTTAAATTGTACAGATTATGTACTCAGTGAGCCTTTGCGCAATTTTGCTGGTGTTCCTGTAACAGATGAAATGGTTCCAAAGTTGCTTGAAAAAATCTATGACACATATCAATAAAAGAATATAGGGGGATTTACTTATGAGTTATGAAAATTTATTATCTCCAATAAATATTGGAAGCTTAAAAATACGAAACCGTGTTGTAATGGGAGCCATGGGATCAGCAACTGCAAATGAAAATGCAACAATTTCTGAATGTGAATGTGCATACTATGCTGAACGAGCTAAAGGTGGAGTAGGACTTATTATCAATGAAGTTACTCGAGTGAACAACGATACTGGAATTATGATGCCCCGCCAATCTTCTGCAGCTACTGATGAATGTATTCCAGGCCTTAGAAAGCTTGCAAATGCAGTACATTATTATGATGGTGCTATCTTCATTCAATTGCATCATCCAGGACGTCAAACTGTATGTGAAGTAATTGGCGGAAAGCCAACAATTTCTCCAAGCGGCATTAAAAGTATGCTAACTCAAGCACCCTGTCGTGAAATGACAAACGCAGAAGTAAAGAGTCTTGTACAAGATTTTATAAATGCAGCAGAAAGATGCTATAAAGCTGGTATTGATGGTGTTGAACTTCATGCAGCACATGGATATATGCTAAATCAATTTCTTTCCCCATTTACAAACAAACGAACTGATGAATACGGTGGAAGTACCGAAAATAGAGCTCGTATTATTAAAGAAATTATCCAGGGAATTCGTCAGCGAGTTGGCCGTGAATATCCAGTAATTATGAGAATATCTGCAGATGAATTTTTAAGAGATTCTGTATTTCCAATTAAGGAAGATGGATTATTGTTAGATGAAGCTGTCGAAATCTGTAAATATCTTGTACCTTTTGGACTGGATGCAATAAACGTATCTGCTGGAATTTATGAAACAATGAATAAAGCTTGGGAACCTACTTCTTATCCAGAAGGATGGAAAATATATTTAGCAGAAGCTGTTAAAAAAGCAGTTGATGTGCCTGTATTTGGAGTAGGTACCATCCGTAATCCTGATTTTGCTGAAAAAATTATTTCAGAAGGAAAAGTAGATTGCGTAACAATTGCCAGAGGCTTACTTGCTGATCCCGATTGGGTAAAGAAAACTGCTGAGGGCAGAGTAGATGAAATTCGAAGATGTATTTCATGTTTAAATTGCATGGATTCCATGGCAGTTAATGGTATGAAAGGTGAACCATTTTCTTGTGCAATTAATGCAAGAGCTGCTCGCGAATGGTTTTATAATAGTTCCAGACAAGATGGAAATGGACGTATGGTAGTTGTCGTAGGTGGAGGTCCATCCGGAATGGAAGCAGCACGTGTTCTAGCAGAACGTAAATTCAAAGTAATACTATTTGAAAAAAATTCAGAACTTGGCGGACAATTATGTTTAGCAAACAAGCCACCTCACAAAGAAAAAATTAATTGGCTTATTAAATATTTTGAAGTTCAATTAAAAAAATTAGGTGTTGAAATTCATTTAAATACACCAGCAACAATAGAATCCATTAAAGAATTAAATCCATATGCAGTGTTTATAGGCACAGGCTCCACGTCTATAGTGCCTAAATCTATTCCTGGTGTACAAGGTAAAAACGTTTGTACAAGTTCTGATATTTTATCAGGAAAAGTTAAAATTTCAAATAAAAAGGTGGCAGTTATAGGTTCTGGTATGACTGGACTTGAAACAGCTGAATTATTAGGTACAATGAACAATAAAGTATACGTTGTAGAAATGATGGATAAAATTGGTCCTGATGCTAGCTGGCAAAACTTAACCGATGTACAAGGCAGATTAGAAAAAATGAACACCTCTTTCATGCCATCTCACAAATTAGTAGATATTACAGACGAGTCAGTTATATTAGAAGAAAAAGATGGAGAAAAAGAGAAGCTTCCAGTTGAATATGTAGTACTTTCTTTAGGAGTACGTGCTGATCAAACTTTAGCAGAGGAATTAAATACAAATTTCCACAATGTAATTAAAATTGGTGACACTGCACAAGTTGGCAGGATTGCAAATGCAGTATCTACAGCGTTTGCAGAAGCTTATAAATTAAACTAAGACATGTATTAGAATTGCTACTAAATTAAGTGATTCTTAGGTCCAGATGGAGTTTGCTTATAAGGATAACTTTCTCCAGCTAAACCTTAGAAGAACTTATCCAGGCGCGTATCAGTGCTTATCCCCACTTTGATAGAAGATGTGGGTATTAGCAATGGTAGCGATCGGATAAATACTATGGGACTGCTGCATTAAGTAATTTACTCTTAGTGCAGCACTCTCTTTTTAAAGTTTTAGCCTAAATACTGTTTTGTATTTCTTACATTTTTCAAGAGTCAAAGTTCCTCCATGCTTTTGTACTATTTTATTCGCAATAGAAAGTCCAAGTCCCGTACCACCTTTTGTATACCTTGACTTATCTCCTCTTACAAAGGGTTCAAATATATTTTCTTTTAGACTTTCATCAATGCCAACTCCATCGTCTGCAATTATAAGTTGTATTTTTGAATTGTCATAAGTCAATTCTATTTTTGCCTTTGTCCCAGCTTCATTGTACTTCAATATATTAGACATAATATTTGAGATAGCCCTTTCCATCTCTACTTTATCAAATTCATATACAATTTCGTCCTCTGGTAAGTTTATTTCAAGTTCAAAATTCTTTTCTTCAAATTCATTATAGTATTCAGATACTATTTCTCGTACAAACTCACAAAAGTCGCATTTTTCCTTGCTTATTAAAAACTTGCTGTTATCAAGTTTTGTAAACTCATGAAGATTTTCAATTAGAGAAACTGTTCTCTTTGATTTATTGTATATTATGTTTAAATACTGTTTAATTTTTTTATCATTTTCTACCACACCATCATTAAGTGCCTTGGAGTATCCCATAATGGAAGTTAATGGTGTTTTCAAATCATGAGATATATCTGATAAAAGCTGTTGTTTCAAATTTTCCATCCTGTTTCTTTCAAATATTGAAGCTTCAATCTTTTCAGCCATAAAATTAAAAGCATCTCTTATTTCTCCAAATTCATTTTCTGCATTAAAATTAATCCTTGTTGAATAATCTTCTTCAGTCATTCTCTTTATGCCCTGCAGTATTTTTTTTAATGGCATAACTACCTTTTTAGTAGTTAAATAAGCATATAAAAATACGGATACTGTTAGAAACACTATAATTATAAATATACCTACCAATATATAAATTGCAGCTTTTTTAATATACTTGTCCGGGGAAGGTGCTATGTCCACATTTAATGTCACTATTCCAGGAGGCACTTTCACAATGCAATAAAGATCTTCACCATTACTATTAAAAGCTGTAACAGAATAAAAGTAAGAAGTGCCACTTTTTAAGTTATTATAGGATAAATCCATAAAATTCAAAAGTTCATTTTCAGTATAATTTGTTACCTTATCTTTTTTAGTTCCTATAACATAGATAACCTTTTTATTTGAATTAAGTATCTCAACCCAACCTTTTGAAGCAACAATTTTTGATGCATCAATTTTTTTATAATCACTTTTTACTATTTTCGATGCCATAAAAAATTTCTGGGTATCTTTTATGTAGTCTTCTGATGAAACCATCTTTCCTATGCTAAAAATCATAAAACCTATAGTGCCTGATAAGACAAGCAGCATTAAAAATACAAATATAATGTAATTTTTGAACATAGTGATATATAATCTCTTAAACTTTTTTCTTAGGTTTTTTAATGTTTCAAAAAACATATATGATACACTCCATGACCTGATTACTTTTTACTTTCAAATTTATATCCAAGTCCTCTTATGGTTTTTAAATACACTGGGTTTTTGGAATCTTCTTCAATTTTATCTCGCAATTTGCTAATGTGAACCATTATTGTATTGTCATCACCATAAAAGGGTTCATTCCAAACAGAC
Source organism: Clostridium coskatii (assembly GCF_001675205.1). Taxonomy (NCBI): domain Bacteria; kingdom Bacillati; phylum Bacillota; class Clostridia; order Eubacteriales; family Clostridiaceae; genus Clostridium; species Clostridium coskatii. Next base: position 77,494 of record NZ_LROR01000055.1, read on the forward strand.
TCAAAAATCTGCTTTTTAGTAAAAACTTTTTTAGGATTGCCCATTAAAAGTAGCAAGAGCTTGTACTCTGTGGATGTAATTGATATAGGTTTATCCCCTTTATAAATGACACAGCAACTAGTATCGAGTTTTAACTCTCCAACTACTATAGTTTCCGTATCCTTTTCTTGATTACAATTAAATTCAGAGCATCTTCTAAGCTGTGCCTTTACCCTTGCCATTAATTCCAGTGGATCACAAGGTTTAGTTATATAGTCATCCGCCCCAAGTTCAAGGCCCAATATTTTGTCGCTTATTTCACTTTTAGCTGACATAACAATTACAGGAATTTTATATTTTTCTCTTATTTTTTTTATAAGCTGATATCCATCCATATTTGGCATCATTATATCAATTATTGCAATATCAATTGCTCCTTCTTTTAAAATATCCAGTGCTGAAAATCCATCATAAGCTCCAAATACTTCGTAATTTTCCCTTTCAAGATATAATGTCATCAGTTCTATTATTTCCTGCTCATCATCAGCAATTAAAATTTTTTTCATAGATACAAGCTTTCCTTTCCTTTAAAATGCTTTTTTACATTTTCTATAATTTCTATAAGAATATAAAACATATATAATAAATAGTATAATACCTGCAATCATAAAGCTAGAATTAACATTTAAGAAATTGTTTCCGCCGCCGCTGCTTTTCAAGCCATTTATAAACGTAATAAAATTGTTACACATATGCAGTATAATTGAAGGCACCAGTGACTTATACTTATATACAAGAAGAGCACAGCTTATTCCCAAAAGTAAAAGCATAGGGTTGATATTTAAATGCATAGCGAAAAAAATAACTGAAGAAAAAAAGATTGATTTACCAATTCCATATTTATTGTACAACCTGCCCATAAGTACTCCTCTAAAAATGAATTCCTCTGCTATAGGTGCTATAATAACTGTTGATATGAAACTAATTCCTATAATAAAATTTGTATTCAATTCAGGAGATTTATTTACCAAATTTGACTGCACATTGCTTAACATAGTTGGGTTTATATAATTTACTAAAGCTAGCATTATTAAAATAAATCCCGTTCCTCCCATATAGGTTATTATTAAATTCACTGGAAGCTCTAATGCAAATCCTTTTTTAGAAGGTTTCTTTACAAAATCATAGACATTTATATTATTATTTTTCATAAACTTTAAAGTAATCAGAAACCATAATACTGTTATTATAAGTGCACAAATTTCTATATAACTATCTGTCAAATGTACTTTAAAAATTTTTCCAAGTACTACAAGTATTCCTATACCTAACGCAAGTATGCAAAGTATTTTTAAAAATAAATATCTTGTCCTAGTCCCTTTAAGTAATTCAAAATCCATAAACATTCTCCTTTTATGCTGTAATTTCTTTATTCCAATTTGTTTTAACAAAATAAATGCTCAAAGCTGTTCCTATAACAAAGCAAGCAATTCCAAGCGCAGCCCACTTTTCTCAATTCTAACATAAACCATACTAAAACCCCCAAATTACATAATAGTAAAAATAAATTTTCATCTAATATTCCTGTTGATTTTACAAAGCTTAGTTCAGAAATTATACAGAAAAAAATTACTACAGCAGCATAAACCAGTATTACTTTTCTTATTTTCATAGTTTTAAAAAAATTATCCATATACAATACATCCTACCTTTAAGTTTAATTTTTACATATTTAAGTTTAAACGTGTATACTTTCATGTCTCTTAACTAAACCTTAAAGTTCCCTTAATTTTTGAAATAAAAAAGATGGAGCGTTAAATAACACTTCATCTTTTCATCACCTTCATAATTAAAAAAATTTACTTTTAACCATATACTTAAATACCCACTGCATAGAATATTCTACACAATGGGTATTTTACTTACCTGGCAGCGACCTATTCTCCCACAGGGCCTCCCCTGCAGTACCATCGGCACTCTGAAGCTTAACCTTCCTGTTCGGTATGGAAAGGGGTGTTACCTTCACGTCATTACCACCAGATACCGATTTGTCAAAATCTTTGATTTTGGTATAAATCGGTACTCATCAGCTTTAGCTGATTGAGTCTCATTAAATCATCGAAAATTGCTATAAACTTCTCATATTTTCGTCAAATCTTTCATTGCGGTGCTCATTTACACAAGTAAACTCTACTCCTCATTCAAGCCTTTCCTCAATCTGATCGCTTCTATCAATTCTCTTTTATATTAACTTTTAAGAGTCCAAATTACTCTGTCCTCTCAAAATTGCACAGTAAACTTTTTTTCTTTCGTTTTTATTTGGTCAAGCCCTCGACCTATTAGTATCAGTCAGCTTAACAGGTTGCCCTGCTTACACCTCTGACCTATCTCCTCGTGTTC
>NZ_LROR01000056.1:0-85594 GCF_001675205.1 Clostridium coskatii
TTTATCATGCAGTCAAGGGTGGCGGTTCTAACAATCAAACCTTATTTTAGAAAAAATTCACAATCACCTAAGCTCTTACAAGCATATTTTTTGGAGTTATTTTTTTCATAGCTCACTTTACACTATCTTATTTATATATTAATCAATTATTTTATCAAATAATATAATAATTTATACTTAGTTAGACTAAAAAATAGATTGATTGTTATTTTTTTCACATACTTATTTATTCTTTTTTTACACTTATTTACTTAATTAAGTTAGAATTACACCTTTTATATTATATTTATATACTATAAAAGACCAAACTTCTGCCCTCTGGGGCGAGAAGTTTGGTCCGCGGTACCACCCAATTTTTTACTTAATTCAATTAACGGCTCTGCCGGTATAACTTACTTATATTTCAGTTAAACAACTCCAGGGTGATTTTCACTAGCTAATAATTTATGAGCTTTCACCTAACCTCATTCTCTTTGAAATCTTTCACTAATTACTCTTCCCTATCCTAATTTTTACTATATAATTTTCAATTTAATTACACTTTCACATTTAGTATATGTTTTAATAATACTATCTTATTTTTTAAATGTCAATAACTTTTTTAATTTTTTAGAAAATAAATTCAAAAATATACATAAATCCCTAAACTGCTAAAAAATCAGGCCATGCTATATAAACATGACCTAATAAGCAGAAATTATTTTGCCGCATCTTGTGTACTTGCCAAATCTTCATCGTTCATAACACTGTGACTATTTCCATATACAAAGTATATTATAAGTCCAACAACAAGCCATACTGCAAATCTTACCAAAGTTACCTTTTGCAGATTGATTATTAAGAAAGCACAAGCTATCATAGCAAAAATAGGTGTAACCGGTGAAAATGGAACTTTAAATGATCTAGGTCTATCCGGTTCTCTTTTTCTTAAAACTATAACTGATGCAGATACTATTATAAATGCTGCTAGTGTACCTATATTAGTTAGTTCTGAGACAACACTTATTGGTGTAAATCCAGCTATTATCATAGTTATAATGCCAACAAGTAAAGTACTTTTTACAGGTGTATGGAATCTTTGATTAACCTGTCCAAATACTCTAGGTAAAAGTCCATCCCTTGACATTGCAAACAATACACGAGTTTGACCAAATAGCATAACAATTAAAACTGAAGTCAATCCACAAATTGCTCCAACTGAAACTAAAGCTGATCCCCAATTTATTCCTACCTGCTGAAGTGCAAAAGCTACTGGAGCTGCTGTATCTTTAAATTTCAGATATGGAACCATTCCTGTTAATATAGCTGATACTGCAATATATAATACAGTACAAATTATCAAAGATGCTATAATTCCTTTAGGTAAATCCTTCTTTGGATCCTTTACTTCTTCTGCTGCAGTGGAAACTGCATCAAATCCTATATAAGCAAAGAATATTACTGACGCTCCTGAAAAAACTCCACTCCACCCATAAGGCATAAATGGATGCCAATTTGCAGGATGAACATGTCTAACACCTAACACTATAAATAAAAGTACTACTGCTAATTTTATAGCAACTATTATATTATTTGTAGTTGCACTTTGTTTTACACCTGCTACCAATATACCTGTTATTACTACAAGTATAGCTACTGCAGGTAAATTTACTAGTCCACCTTCAAAAGGTGCTTTTGTAATAATATCCGGAAGTTTTATACCTAAATCGCCTAAAATACTAACAAAATATCCACTCCATCCAATTGCAACTGTGCCAACTGAAAAAGCATACTCAAGAATTAAATCCCATCCTATGATCCAGGCCCAAAATTCTCCAAGTGCCGCATAACCATAAGTGTATGCACTTCCTGCTACAGGAACCATTGCTGCTATCTCTGCATAGCAAAGTGCTGCAAATCCACAAGCAAGTCCTGCTATAATAAATGAAATTACAAGTGCTGGTCCAGAATATTTTGCTGCCGCTATTCCTGTCAGTACAAATATCCCTGTACCTACTATCGCCCCTATACCTAACATAGTAAGTTCGAAAGCTCCTAATGATTTCTCTAAGGAATTTTTTCCCTTAGTCTCTGCCAAAAGACTTTCGATGGGTTTTGTTCTAAAAATATTTTTCATACGTCAATTGCCCCCCTAAATTTAACTGAAAAACAACACTGTCATTTTATAATGTCATGCCAGTATTATTTCTAAAAATGAATTTATTATTAATAATACCACCATTTTTTATACAATTCAATATGATTTTATGATTTTTACATATATTTTTTTAATGTTTAATAATTTTAATAGGTGTATATTTGTAATTATTTAATATGCACTTATACATTGAAATGCATACTTTTAGTTTATTCAATTATGCAAAATGCATAGATTATACAATTTATTTATGAATTATATTTATCTGAATATTTAAAAAATAAATTTATTTTATACTGTTCTGTACAGTTTGTGAATTTTTTATATTCTTTATTGGTTATATATCATTTGTATAACAACAGTAAAAAACTAGGTATAGCAAATTTACTATACCTAGTTTTTTAGGCGGAGTTAAACTCCACCTAATATTAAACTAATATTAAATTTTATATATCTCTTTACATAGCACTTTCGTCAATTGAATTATCTCCACTTACAGTGCTGTGTTTATACCCATATACAAAGTATAATACGAGTCCTATAACAAGCCACACTGCAAATCTTACCAAAGTTATCTTTTGCAGATTGAATATTAAGAAAGCACAAGCTGCCATAGAAAGAACAGGTGTAACCGGTGAAAACGGAACTTTGAATGTTCTAGGTCTATCTGGTTCCTTTTTCCTTAAAACTATAACTGATGCAGATACTATTATAAATGCTGCTAGCGTACCTACGTTAGTCAATTCGGAAACAACGCCTATTGGTGTAAATCCAGCTACTATCATAGTTATAATACCAACAAGTAAAGTACTTTTTACAGGTGTATGGAACCTTTGATCAACGTGTCCAAATACTCTAGGTAAAAGTCCATCCCTTGACATTGCAAATAATATACGAGTTTGACCAAACATCATAACAATTAAAACTGAAGTCAGTCCACAAATTGCACCAACTGAAACTAAAGCTGATCCCCAATTTATTCCTACCTGCTGAAGTGCAAAAGCTACTGGAGCTGCTGTTTCTTTAAATTTCAGATATGGAACCATTCCTGTTAATATGGCTGATACTACAATATATAACACAGTACATATTATTAAAGATGCTATAATTCCTCTAGGTAAATCCTTCTGTGGATTTCTTACTTCTTCTGCTGCAGTAGAAACTGCATCAAATCCTATATAAGCAAAGAATATTACTGATGCTCCTGAGAAAACTCCCTTCCATCCATAAGGCATAAATGGATGCCAATTTGCAGTATTAACATGGCTAACGCCTAATACTATGAACAAAAGTACTACTGCTAACTTTATAGCAACTATTATATTATTTGTAGTTGCACTTTGTTTTACACCTGCTACCAATATGCCTGTTATTACTACAAGTATAGCTACTGCAGGTAAGTTTATTAGTCCGCCTTCAAAAGGTGCTTTTGTAATAGCTGTTGGAAGTTTTAGTCCCAAATCAGCTACAATACTAGTAAAGTAGCCGCTCCATCCAATTGCAACTGTGCCAATTGCAAAAGCATACTCAAGAATTAAATCCCATCCTATGATCCAGGCCCAAAATTCTCCAAGTGCCGCATAACCATAAGTGTATGCACTTCCTGCTACAGGAACCATTGCTGCTATCTCTGCATAACAAAGTGCTGCAAATCCACAAGCAAGTCCTGCTATAATAAATGAAATTACAAGTGCTGGTCCAGAATAGTTTGCTGCTGCTATTCCTGTTAATACAAATATACCTGTACCTATAATTGCGCCTATGCCTAGCATAGTAAGTTCAAAAGAGCCTAATACTTTGGACAAGCCATCCTTTCCTTTAGTCTCTGCTAAAAGGCTTTCAATAGGCTTGGTTCTAAAAATATTTTTCATACAGTATCTCCCCCTTATAAATAAAATGAATAATAAATTATTTTTAAAATGAATATTTTATTAATCATATCATCATTTTTTGTATAATTCAATATCATTTAATAAAATTGTTGCAAAAAATAATAGGTATTTTTATAACATTGTAAAATAATCCTTGCTATTTTATCTTTATTAGAAAATATGCTTATATTTTTTTGAATTGAATTTTTTTGCTTTATTCAATAATTTCTCTGGTATCTATTATATAATTCCTCATTTTAATTCAACTTATACATGAAAATCTTTTAACTATAGGACAGAGGACAATTGACAGTGGACAGTTAAGGATGATTTTTCTCCGCTATACTACGAAAAATCTTCAATTTGAAAGAAACTTATGTTCTTTTATTTTTAATTGGTGCTCTTTTAGTAAGTAATTATCTGAAAATCATACATTTTAGATACCTACTTAAGCGATATTTTGCTTTAGCAAAACAAGCTTAAAAATAAATTAGTTTTCTGATGTACAGAGGAAAACTCACCTTCATTGTCCTCTGTCAATTGTCCTCTGAAAAGTTGCTTCGCAATATTTTATATTAATTCAAAATTTTATATGTGCTAAAGTTGGGTAAAAGTTAAATATGCAAGTCCAAGTCCATCATATTCCTTATTGGAACTATAATTGGACTTTTAGCATTGATTAAAATCAGTCAAAAGTGTTATTTTACATGATATTATCTATCGTGAATTGGATGAATGATATTTTTGGCAAAAAAAATATGAATAAATTCATATTTTTGCTTGCAATTAGCCTTACATTTTAATATAATATAGTTATGAAATTTAGATATAAATGTGAGGTGAGGCAAATGAATATAATTTCTAGTTTTAAGTTTCAATTAAATAAGGATAGGGTTATAAAGATGGTGCAATCTTATGGTAAAATGCCTCAATATAATGACCTAGATAAGATGTACAAAAATTTACTACCTATACTAAAAGATCATTCAAATCCACTGGGAATTTTCAAGATGGAAGAAAAAGATGAAAGTATTAATTTAAATATGTTATCTAAATGCAAGTTTACAATATATTGTCTAATAACTTTAGGAGAAAAATGCACTAATAAAATAAATGAAATGTTTGAAAACGGCAACTTTTATGAAGCCTTGCTACTAGATTCCATGTCTAGTAATTACCTATTCAACATGAGTTCTCAACTACATCATATTATATGCAGCAAAGCTTCTAAAATAAATTTAGGTATTACTCATAAAGTAGCTCCTGGCGATGGAGAAATAGAATTAGAGTATCAAAATAATATTTTAAGCAAACTGAAAGATGCCGAATTTCACAATGTTAAGATGGTAAATAATTGTGTATATCCTCATAAATCCTTAACTTACGTTTATGGAGCTGACGCAAGCATATCTGTAAATGGAGATGACCACTGCTGTTCAAGGTGCAGCAATATATTTTGCAGTATGCGTCATATAGAAAAGGCTATTAATTGTGCTTAATAAGTTATTAATATAACATGTGTATCAAAAATGGTATGGTATATTTTAATAAAATATACCATACCATTTTTAATGCAATTTAATTCAATATTATTTAGCTAAATTTAATATTTTTACAATATCATCTTTATTTAATTTTACAAATTGTCCTACAGTTTTAGTTCCATTATCCGTGCACTTATTAGCCATTTCTTCAATTTTATCTTCTCCTATACTTCCTTCTTTTAAAGTTACAGGTAACCCCATGCTCTTGAAAAATGCTGTCATTCTCCTTATGCCTTCAAGTACAATATCTTCGCAGGAACTATAAGATAAATCTACATCCCATACCCTTACTGCAAATTGTACAAATCTATTGATATCGTGTTTATATACATATTTCATCCATGCAGGAAATACAATTGCAAGTCCTGCTCCATGGGCAATGTCTGTTTCCCCACTCAATTCATGTTCAATTTTGTGAGAAGCCCAATCACCTATTCTACCCGCACTAAGCACATCATTATGAGCTATAGTACCGGTCCACATAATTTCTGCCCTAGCATCATAGTTTTTGGGATCTTTTAAAACTATTGGGGCATTATTTATAACATTTCTAAGTGCAGCTTCGCAAAGCCTATCAGTTATATCTACATGTTTCACATTTGTAAAATATCTTTCCATTATATGTGCCATAATGTCACAAGCACCACAAGCAGTTTGATACTCTGGTAGTGTAAAAGTAAGTTCAGGATTCATAATTGAAAAAGCAGGTCTTATAAGTACTGTATTTAATCCTTTTTTAAACCAACCATCTTCATTCATAATAACAGAACTATTACTAGATTCTGTACCTGTAGCAGGTAATGTTATTACAACTCCTACAGGAAGAGCCTCTTTCACTTCAGCTTTGCCCGTATAAAAATCCCATACGTCTCCTTTATAAGGTACTCCTACAGCAATAGCTTTAGCCGTATCTGCTGAACTTCCTCCTCCTACAGATAGTACAAATTTTATATTATTTTCTCTACATAGTCTTATACCTTCTTTAACAGGTCCTAATCTTGGATTAGGTTTAATTCCTGGAAGTTCTATAAATTCAATTCCATTTTCTTTTAAGGACTTTATAACTCTATCATATAGACCAGATCTTTTTATGCTTCCTCCCCCATAGCAAAAGAGTATTTTATCTGACTTTGAATACTCCTTTACTTTACTTCCTACAAGATTTTCGGTATCCTTACCAAAAATAATTTCTGTAGCATTTTTAAAAATAAAGTTTTCCATAATAACATCCCTCACTTACTAATTTTTCTGATTATGCTAAACAATAAAATAATCTTTATCATTTTAACTTCAATTTGGCTAATGCATCTGCTAAAGCTGAGTTCATTGGAACTTCACTTTCTTTTTTCATCTTCTTCATATAATTTGCTACGTCTCTTTTACTGTTCTTGCCTTGCTTATTATCAAATCTTTTATTAAAGGATGATGCCTTCTCTCTAAAATTACAATTATTATTTATGCAAACATAAACTTGGCCGTCTCCATGTCCTCTAAGTTCCAATTTTTTATGACATTCAGGACATCTTGCATTAGTTAATTTTGCTAAATTTTCTCTATGGCCGCAAGCCCTATCTTGGCACACAAGCATTCTTCCATGCTTTCCATTTACCTCAAGCATATATTTACCACATTCAGGACATTTAGCTCCTGATAAATTGTCATGTCTAAATTTATCATGGCTTCCTTTTACATCTTCCACAAGCTTTACTGAATAATTCCTCATATTACCTATGAAGCTTTTATCATTTAGTTTTCCCTTACTTATCAGATTCAAGTCAGTTTCCCATTTTGCAGTTAAAAGTGGTGATTTTAAATCTTCTGGAACCAATTCCACAACCTGCTTTCCTTTAGAAGTTGGGATTATTTCCTTACCTTTTTTCTCTATATAAAAAGTATTGAATAATTTTTCAATTATATCAGCTCTTGTAGCAACTGTTCCAAGTCCACCTGTTTCTCCAAGAGTTTTTGCGTATTCCTTATTCATGTTAATATATTTTTGTGGATTTTCCATGGCAGATAACAACGTTCCTTCATTAAATCTTGCAGGTGGTTTAGTCTGTCCCTTATGCATTTTAACTGCTGTAAGCTTTATACTATCTCCTCTATTTAAGTTCGGAAGTACCTGTTCCTTTAATTGATTTTCATGCAGCCCATCATTATCATCAAAGTCTTCATTCTTATCATATACAGCTTTCCATCCCTTTGATTTAATTACCTTTCCACTAGCTGCAAAGTTTTCTCCATTAATTTCTGCCTTTACAGTTGTTTGCACATATTCAAAAGGAGGAAGCATAACACTTAAAAATCTCTTAACTACTAAATCATATACTTTTCTTTCTTCATTACTTAACTTTGAAAGAATAACTTTTTCCTCTGTTGGAATTATAGCATGATGGTCTGAAACTTTACTATCATCTACAAAGCCCTTATGTGCTCTTATTTTCCCTCTCATAATTTCCATGGCAAATTTGCTATAATTTCCTACTGATATTGCTTTTAATCTCTCTGGCAGAGTAGGCACTATATCCGCTGAAATATATCTTGAATCCGTTCTTGGATAAGTTAAAAATTTATAATTCTCATACAATCTTTGCATTATAGAAAGTGTCTGCTTTGCAGAGTAACCAAAAAGTCTATTAGCATCTCTTTGAAGCTCTGTTAAATCATAAAGTGCTGGTGCATATTTTTTCTTATCGCTTTTTATTACATCAAGTATTTTGCCATTTTGACCATTAACTTTTGATACTACTTTATTTGCAAAGTTTTCATCAAAAGTATTAAAATGTCCATTACCATTTTGCCATTGAAGAGTATATCCATTAGCATTTCCAATTATACTGTAATAATCCTTTGGTTTAAAGTTTTTAATTTCCTCTTCTCTATGAACAATCATAGCTAGAGTTGGAGTCTGAACTCTTCCTGCTGAAAGCTGAGCATTATGCTTACAAGTTAATGCTCTTGTAACATTAAGTCCTACAATCCAATCTGCTTCTGCTCTACACTGTGCTGCCCTATATAAGTTATCATATTGTGATGAAGGTTTTAAATTTCTGAAGCCTTCGTTAATAGCTTTATCTGTTTGAGAAGAAATCCAAAGTCTTTTTATAGGCTTATTTACTCTAGCCTTTTCAATTATCCATCTTGCTACTAGTTCCCCTTCTCTTCCAGCATCTGTAGCAATAACAATTTCTGTTACATCTTTTCTATTTAATTGTTCTTTTACTGCATTAAATTGTTTTCCAGTTTGTTTTATAACTACAAGCTTTAAATACTTAGGAAGCATTGGTAGATCTTCTAGCTTCCAAGTTTTATATTTATCATCATAAGCTTCTGGATCTGCTAAAGTAACTAAATGGCCCAAAGCCCAAGTTACAATATACTTTTCCCCTTCTAACCATCCATTGCCCTTTTTACGACATTTTAAGACCCTCGCAATTTCTCTTCCTACAGAAGGCTTTTCAGCTAATACCAGTATTTTACCCATATTTATTTCCTTTCATGCTTTATTAATATCATTATATTTGTCTTTATTCATTAAATACAAAACAATGTTGGTTTAAAATTTGCTATATTGTAAAAACTTCTATTTCATATTATACGATTTATTATACCTCTTTACAAGTTGAGCAGCGTGAATAGCTTCAGACTACCCATATGTGGGGTCTCTAATCTGAAAGTTAACTTATGCAATATTTTTAAAGAACAAAGTTCAAATTTCAATTAGGGGCTCTACATATAGATCATGTAGAGTTAATTATCTATATATTCTAACTTAAAAATCAACTTATACGTAGTATAAGTTGATTTTTTGTTTAAAATATATTTTCAAACATTAGTCTGGGTAATTCAGGTTTTTATCTGTGATATTTGTTAAAACTTCCTTTAGAAATTTATTTGCCAGATATTTTGCCATAGAAAGATTCATATCTAAATAATTTCCACAATCCTTTGCCGCTGCTCCAGGTACATCTCCTTCAAAGTCTGCAATAAACTTATACATTTCCTTAAGTAAATCCACTACATCTGCTGATTTATAATCTCCTTCTAGTATTAAATAGAAGCCTGTCCTACACCCCATAGGTCCAAAGTACACAGTTTTAGATCCATACTCTTTATGATTTCTCAAAAAAGTTGCGCCTAAATGTTCAATAGTATGAACTTCTGCTGTATTCATAACAGGCTCAAAATTTGGTCTTGTCATTCTTATATCAAAAGTAGTCAGGACTACATCTTTAAACTTATCTTTTCTCGATACATAAACACCTGGCTGTAACTTTAAATGATTAACTGTAAAACTTGCAATTTTTTCCATTGCCTATCGCCTCCTAAAACTAATTGTATATTAGCATTTATATCCTCTTGCGTCAAACAATTATCTCTTTTCAACTGCAATGATCATAGGTGGATTATTAATCTGATTTGTAAAACATAAATTTACTACATTATATTCCTTCTGATTTAATTTTTCTGTATATTTTTCCAGTTCTTCTTTTTCAAACTTTCCCTCTTCATGTCCGTAATATACAACTAAAATTATTATTCCATTTTTACATATTAAATTCAAAGCTTTTTTAAGTGCCACTAGTGTAGTTGCTAATTTTGTTGTAACAGAATGTTCCCCTTTAGGCAAATACCCCAAATTGAAAATAACGAGATTTACTTTATCTTTTACATATTTGTCCATGTTTTCATGACCATCATGTATTAATTTTACCCATTCAGATACATTGTTTTTCATTAACTTTTCCCTTGTATTTTGAAGGGCAGTTTCCTGTATATCAAAAGAATAAACTTTTCCAGAACTTCCTACAAGTTCTGCTAGAAGTTCCGTATCATTTCCATTTCCCATAGTAGCATCAACTGCTATATCACCTTTATTAAGTTTTCTTTTACATATATCCCTAGCTATATTAACTGCATTTGTAAAATAATTTTGCATCAAGTACCAGCTCCATAACCTTTACTAAAATATTATAGTAATAATTTCTATATCATATTATACATCTAATCTGTAAATTTAAAAGCCCATACTTTCCTTTATCTATATATCAAGTAAAAATATATCATATCAACCTAACTTTTTCACTTTTTTCTATTTGTACAACTTTACCATCTTGAATAACTAAAGTTATTGATCCATAGTTAACTACTTTTAGCATATCCAACAATCTATCTAGATCCTTTTCTGAAATACCCCGGCAGAGTCTTTTTTTATCCACTATTATCCCTCCCCAATATAAAATTTCCTAAATAAAAAAACTTCCTGCAGATGAAATGCAAGAAGTTATTAATTTCCTCTAAGCTCTCATCTTTCAGGTATATATTCCTGTTGGAATTAGCACCTTGAATATATTTCACTATATCCAGGTTGCCGGGCATCATAGGGCCAGTCCCTCCGCCACTCTTGATAAGAATAATATTAAATTATTATAATTATACAATATTATTATCCATTTATCAACGTCTAATTTTTCTCTCATTTTATTTATGATTGAATTGTGATAATGTTTAGTATACCGCATTTGATCATATCCCAGATAAATTAATAAAGTTAAATAAAAACCCTTTTTTACAGAATAAATTTGATAAAAAAGGGTTATATCTACTGTAGTTACATGACTTCCTCTCTCATCTTCCTCCAAGTTACTTCAACCAAAAGCAGGAACTAGGACCTTTCAAGCAGATGAGCTTTAAAGCTGCAGAGAATTCAAAACTTTTATCACTACGTTTGGGGCAGTTATATAAATTTAAGCACTGGCACTAACTATAGTAGTATATATTTTTTCAAGCAGAGTAAGAGCTCCTCTGTAACCTATATATGATTTTGATATAACCACCTCATAGGATGCTGGAAATCCTATTTCCACTATAAATCCCTTTAGTTCTTTAGCCAAATCTCTTTCCCAAGTAGTACCAAAAATAATAGGAGGCTTGTGTCCAAAATCAGTTTTTCTCAACTTATCATGTATTGTATAGCTATCTTCTTCAAATTCCACATCTGTTGAAACATCCTCTGCTATATTTTTATACTGCTCTTTTATAAGATCTCTATATCTTTCTGGTGGATTATCAGTAATAATTTGTTTTGCAGGTATAAGTCCAAGCTGATTTATTAAAAATTTTGTTACCGCCAAATTATAGGCACTGTCACCTACAACTGCAAATTTAGCAGGTAGTCCCCACCAATACTCTGCATAAAAGTCAGAAAAATCTTCCAGATACTCATAATATTTTCTTTCTTCCTTCTCAATAAATTCTTCTGCCTTATTTTTATCTATGCCTGCAAAATCCACTACCTTTCTTAAGAAGCTGCTTGTTTCCTTTGCTCCTATAGGGATTGTAGGAATATGCAGATATGGCTGTCCATACTTCCTTTTTAAATGTTCTGCAGTTTTAAGTCCAAGCCATGGGGAAAGCACAAGGTTAAACTGTGCCTTTTTGATATTTTTCCATTCTGAAACTCCACTACTCTCATGTCCAAATAAAATATTAACTTCAAAACCTACACCTTCCAGAATTCTTTTAATTTCTGTAAGGTCTCCCCTCCAAAAAGTATTATGATATGGAAGAAGAGACCAGACATTTACAAGTCCTTTTTTCAAAGGTCCTTTATAATCTCCTACATACTGATCAATAATAGCTTCTGTTACAAGCTCATGTCCAATAAAATTATTTCCTTTGAATCCTCCTGTTTCAGCATATACTACAGGAAGATTTCTATCTTGAAATTCACTTACTACAGCTCCTACATCATCTCCTACAGTATCTGGTATACATCCTGTCATAACTACAAATAAATCTGCATCAAGAACTTTAAAGGATGACTCAATTAATTCCCGCAGCCTATCTTCGCCTCCAAATACAACTTCTTTTTCATGTATATTGGTACTTGGTACAACAGATGCTCCCCCATAGCCTCCTCCTTGAAATCCATTATAAAAAGATATATTGGAAGTTTGCTTATCTGCACATCCAGGACCGCAGTGAGTAATTGGAATAACCCTTGGAATTGCAAAGGCACTGTGCATTGCCCCAATGGCACATCCATATCTTACCTGTTCTATTGAATTTGATTTTTCTACATTTTTTGTATTTGTCACTATTTTCACTCCTATTCCACTGCATAATTTTGCTTTTCAAGTATATATGGATCTTTCTGATCAAGCCACCATTTTGTATAAGGCAATTTTACATGTTCTTTCAAATCTTGATGAAACTTTTTATGAGCTAATATTTCAAGAATGGTTTCCCCTAAATTTAAAATTCCCTGATAACCTACAGCATGATGCTCATCACCAAGCGGTGCTGCTGGAATTCCCATACGAGATGCAAGAGGTGCCAATCCATTATGTCTTATAAGAATAAAATCTGGATTAACTTCTTTTAATAGACCATAAAATTGATACTGCTGTCTGTTGCTCACACTAAATTTAGGAACATCATCATAGTTATCTACTAAAAATTTCAGAGAGTCCTTATTGGGATCATTGCTGTCATATACAGGATCATGATGAAATACAAGAGAACCATCCACTTGAACTCCTAGTTCTTTAAGTACTGCAATAAGTCCATGGGAATATGCCGAACCTGTAGCTGCATAACCTTTTTTCCCTTTTAGAAGTTCCCTAAGCTCTTTTAGCCTTGGTGCTATTCTCTTATGTTCTCTCTCTATATAAGCTTCTGCCTTTTCTTCCCTATGGGTAACTTTCGCAATTTCTCTTATCCAGGCATCAGTTCCTGCAATTCCATAAGGCTGTGGAGCTTTAACCTCCGGTACTCCAAACTGTTCTTCCAGAACAGCTGCCATATAAGAAGACAATGTATGGCAAAATGTAACAGTTGCAGCAGCCTCTGAAAGCTTCTCCAAATCTTCTACTTTAGCTAAATCAATAACATAATTTACTTCTAGACCAAGTTCTTTTAGTATAGGAGTAAACACATCACTTCCCCAGAGATTAATTACATTTATAAGATTTTCTTGTTTCTTAGGATTTTTCTTTACTATTTGTCTTAAAATACCGTGTTGTGTAGCATCAAAACCTGTACTCCAGTGCTTTGACATAAAGCCTTCACATGGCATTGGTATAACAGGTATTTTAAGTTCTTCTTGCATTTTAACTGCAACACTGTCTACATCCTCGCCTATAATTCCAGAAGCACATGAAGTGCCAACAAAAATTGCTTTAGGGTGATGTCTATTCCATGCATCTCTTATAGATTGCTCTAATTTGCCAAGTGCACCAAATACCATATCAGTTTCTTTTATATTAGTATTTATTATTTGTATATTTTCAATAGGTAACTTTCTAATGGCAAGACCATTTCTATATATAGAATTATAAGCTACCTGTCCTGTTCCACAACCTATTGGTGCATGTTGAATTAATACTGCGTCTCTTACATTTCCAGCCTGACATTCTACCATTTGTTCACTGCAGGTTGAACCTTGTGTAAATGGTCCTGAGGCTTCACACAATCTTTTTCCTCCATTTCCCTTGCAGCCTGCACATGTATAGGCAGAATCCCTGGAAAGCTCAGAAGCTTTTCCAGTTTTCCATCCAATAATAGTTCCAAGTCGCTGCTCACGTGTCTTTACTACTGAACTTTTAAGATTAAATTTCATTAATTTTACCTCCTCATTGAATTTCTAATGATGATATTTTACACTACCTGCTCTACCAGTCCATGAGCTAAAAATATTTCTTCCAGCTTTTTTTGTGACATTGGCTTTGGAATTACAAAATTTTTGTTCTTTTCTATTGCCTCTGCCAGGGATCTATATTCTCTTGCCTGGTTTGATTCAGGATCAAATTGTATTACTGTTTGTTTATTGATTTCTGCCCTTTGAACTACATTATCCCTTGGTACAAAATAAATAAGCTGTGTACCTAGTTCCTCTGCAAATGCCTCCAAAAGCTCTTTTTCATTGTCTACCTTTCTGCTGTTGCATATGATTCCACCTAGTCTAACTCCTCCTTTATTTGCATACTTTTTTATTCCCTTTGATATATTATTTGCTGCATACAGTGCCATCATTTCACCGCTGGCCACGATATATATTTCTTTTGCTTTTCCTTCACGAATTGGCATAGCAAACCCTCCGCATACAACATCACCTAAAACATCATAAAAAACATAATCCAGATCTTCTGTATATGCTCCAAGTCTTTCAAGCATGTTTATGGAAGTTATGATACCTCTTCCTGCACATCCTACCCCCGGTTCAGGTCCTCCTGATTCTACACATTTTATACCATTAAAGCCTTCTTTTAATATATAATTTAAATCTACATCTTCACCTTCTTCTCTCAACGTATCAAGTACTGTCCTCTGTGCAAGTCCTCCCAAAAGCAGCCTTGTAGAATCTGCCTTTGGATCACATCCAACTACCATAACCTTTTTTCCTATTTCAGATAAACCTGCAGTTAAATTTTGTGTAGTTGTAGATTTACCTATTCCACCTTTTCCATAAATAGCTATTTGTCTCATTTATATATTCCTCCTAATTTAAAAATAAAAAAATAGAGGCTAAATAAAATGTAAATTCTATTTAGCCTCTGGTTTTCCAGTCAACTAATAATTATTTTACTCATCTTTTTTAAGTAATTTTGCAGCTTTTCTTATACCTTCATTTATTTCCTGGTACATTTGAAATAATCTTATTCCCTTTTCATGTAGTCTATCTATAGGTTCAAATCCTGCTCTAACCACAAGTACTGCGTTACAGTCAATTACACTTTTTATTATATTTTCTATTCTATCTTCATGTTCTCCACAATCATATCCCCCACTGCAGTATCTATTTACCTTTCTCTTTTCTTTAAATTTGATTTCATCATTTATCACATCATATATATAAAATTCTGTTGCATGTCCAAAATGTTCATCTATACTTACACCTGATTTGCTTGCAACAGCAAACCTATACTTATGGCTTTTCAATTGAATTACATTTTTATCCTCTAAGTTGTTTTCACTGTTTTGTGAGCTTTCTGTGCTTTCTCTAAACTCGCCTGATACATCATTATCCAAGGTTCCTATAGCATCTGCCCTGCACTGCCTGCAGTGATACATCTGTTTTAATGTTAACTCACAATCTCTTCTCATATCATTCAATTCCACTTCAGTTACTGTAGGATTATTCTCAAATACACTTCCCTTAACAGGTATAAGAGGCATAATATTCGTCATATATGCTCCACATTCCTTAACTTTCTTTACTATTTCAGGGATATGCAGATCATTAATTCCCTTTATCATAACTATATTTACTTTGCATACTATTCCTTTTTGTGCAGCATATTTAAGTCCTGACAATTGATTATTTAAAAGTACTCTTCCTGCCTCTTCTCCAACAAAAGTATCTCCTAAATAGTTTACAAATTTATATACTTTTCTACCTATTTTAGGATCAACTGCATTTATAGTTACAGTTAAATGTGTAACTCCTAATTCTATTAATTTGTCTGCATAAAAAGGAAGCATTAAACCATTAGTTGAAAGACAAAAAGTAATATCTTTTGATTCTTTCTTTATTAATTCTATGGATTTTTTAGTCTCATCAAAATTTGCAAGAGGATCGCCAGGCCCTGCTATACCTACTACTGTCAAATTTCTTACCTTATCCCTCACTATTTTAAATTTGTCTCTAGCTCCTTCAGGTGTTAGCACTTCACTTGTTACTCCAGGTCTGGTTTCATTTACACAATCATATTTTCTGTTACAAAAATTACAACTTACATTACACTTTGGAGCCACAGGTATATGCATTCTTGCATATTTATGGGCAATACAATTATAACAAGGATGTGTAAGTGTCTTTTCACTAATAGATTTTGTTGCAAGCTCTTTACTCATATTTTATTATCTCCTTTTCTACATCAAGTGATTCTTAGATTCAGGTGGAGTTTGCTTATAAGGAATACATTTTCTCCATCTGAACCTTAGAAGAACTTATCCAGGCGCGTAGCAGTGCTTATCCCCCGCTTTGAAAAAATGGGGGTGTTAGCAATGGTAGCGATCGGATAAAAAAGGCCAAAGCAATATTTAAATTACTTTAGCCTTCAGTTTTCTGATCAACTAAATTTTTAAGGATAAACTACTATCCAATTCTTTTTTTATTTCATTAACTTTATCAAGTCTTTCCCAAGGAAGATCTATATCAGTTCTCCCGAAATGGCCATAAGCAGCTGTTTTTTTATATATAGGTCTCCTTAAATCCAGATCTCTTATAATTGCCCCAGGTCTTAAATCAAAAAGTTTATTTATAATTTCTAATATTTTATCTTTGCTAATCTTTTCTGTATTAAAAGTATCTACACTAATTGATACCGGTCTTGCAACTCCTATGGCATAAGCAATTTCTACTTCTATTTTATCTGCAGCTCCTGCTGCTACTAAATTCTTTGCTACCCATCTTGCAGCATAGGCTCCTGATCTATCAACTTTCGTTGGATCTTTTCCAGAAAATGCACCACCACCATGTCTTCCATATCCTCCATAGGTATCAACTATTATCTTTCTACCTGTAAGACCTGAGTCGGCTTCAGGGCCTCCTTTTACAAATCTTCCTGTTGGATTTACAAGATATCTTGTATTTGAATCAATAAATTTATGTGGTATTACACTTTTAATAACGAATTCTATCAAATCTTTTTCAATTTTATCATGAGTTATATTCTCATCATGTTGAGAAGAAATTAATACAGTATCCACTCTTACAGGTTTTTCACCTTCATATTCCACTGTAACCTGGGTTTTACCGTCTGGCCCTAAATATGGTATTATACCGTTTTTTCTTACTTCTGCAAGTTTTCTCGATAGCTTGTGTGCCAGTGCTATAGGCAGTGGTAGATATTCTGGAGTTTCATTTGTAGCAAATCCAAATACCATGCCCTGATCTCCTGCCCCAATTGATTCAATATTATCTTTTTCACCCTTTCTTGATTCTAAAGATTCATCAACTCCAAATGCAATATCAGAAGATTGTTCATCTATAGATGTTATTACAGCACAATTGCTTGCATCAAATCCAAATCTTGAATTTTTATATCCTATATCACTTATGGTTTTCCTGACTATTTTAGGTATATCCACATATGCTTTAGTAGATATTTCACCTACTAAAATTACCAATCCTGTATTTACAATTGTCTCACAGGCAACTCTCCCATACTTATCTTTTTCAATAATGGCATCCAATATTGCATCTGATATTTGATCACAAATCTTATCTGGATGACCTTCTGTCACTGATTCTGATGTAAATAATCTTCCCATTTCTATCATCCTCCAATAAATTTTTACTTAACTGCATCTTAGTCCATTGATTATTTAAATAAACAAAGTTCTTGGCATAAGATGGAGTTTTAACTCCATCTTATGCTTAGAACTCGTTATCCAGAGACGTAGCTGCTCTTTACTCCCACTTGGATAAGAGGGTAGTATTAGAGCAGGTAGTCATCGGATAAAAAAAGGCCAGGTTTCACACCATAGAAAAATCTTGCCCTCAAAACTTTTCTATGTAAATAAATGAAACTTGACCTCTAGTTTGTCTAGTCAACCAATAAATAGACATTTAATACATTATTTTAAATAGAACTTCTTATTTTAAAATCGGATGAGTGCTCAAAGAGTAATGAGTCATATTAAAATATTTAACATGTCTTATTAAAAATAAAAAAACTTCCTGTTAGAAACTTCAGGAAGTTATGTCCTCTTGTTTCTCATCTGTCAGGTTTTACCTGCTGGAATTAACACCTTGAATATAAATTCAGGTTGTCGGGCATCATAGGGCCAGTCCCTCTGCCTCTCTTGATAAGAAATTTATTTGTTTAATTGTACTATAGTGTAAACTATATTTATTTGTTTGTCAACATAAATTTTTCTTTATCTCTTTCTAGAAAATAAAATAGCAATTCTGCCCGTTCTTTCTGTTTCTTTTCTAAAGTATCTGGTGCCCAATTGTAGAATCCTTGTCCGCTCTTACTTCCTAATTCTCCATTTTTAACTTTGCTTTTAAGTAACTTGGAAGGCTCATTTGAATTGCAAAGATCTTTTAATAAATAAGAAGCTATTGAATTAACTGTGTCAAGCCCTGCTAAATCCGCAGTACAAATTGGTCCTGTAATAGGTAGTCTTCTTCCAAGCCCATATTCAATAGCCTTATCAACTTCTTCTGGTTTTGCCCATCCCTGCTCTACTATATATAAAGCCTCTCTTAAAAGTGCATGCTGAAGTCGATTTCCAATAAAGCCTTGACATTCTTTCTCCATTCTAATAGCTTTTTTGCCTATAAATTCAACCCATTCCATAGTTATTTTCATTGTTTCATCTGATGTTCTTTCACCAGGCACCACCTCTACAAGAGGAATTAATTGTGGTGGATTCCAAAAATGAGCAACTACTACTCTTTCCGGATGCTTTGTATTTTTAGCTATATCTGTTGGTAATAATCCTGACGTACAGCTCGATAAAATTATATTGTTAGGGCAAATTTCATCTAACTCTTTAAAAATATCTTGTTTAAGCTCTAAATTTTCTGCTAAACATTCAATTACTAAATCAGCACTTTGAGCTGCCTCTATAATTGTTTTAACAACTTTTATTTTACATAGAATTTCTTCTGGCTTCTTGTTATGAAATTTACCTTTTTCCTTAAAAAGTTCCAAACTTGATTCTATATTTTTCATTCCTTTGTTTAAACTTTTATCTGACCTTCCATACAATAATACATCTAATCCTGCTTGGGCACATAATAATGCTACTCCATGCCCCATTGTTCCAGTACCTAATACAGATACAGTTTTAATTTTCATATTCCCACTCCCCTTAACATAATACGTGCAAATTGCTTTTTATTTTATTAAATAAAAACCAGTAATTTCATCTAACATTGAAATCACCGGTTCATTTTTTAATTTTTACTGTTTATTAGTTATTACTGTTCCTGTTTTACCATGAAGTGCCTCTTTAACTTTTTCAAGAGAAGTTATAATAGTTTGTCTGCCCTTCTTTGATTCAGCAAACATGACAGCAGCCCTTACTTTAGGTAACATTGAACCTGGTGCAAATTGTCCTTCGTCAATATATTTATGAGCATCTTCTGTGTCCATTTGTAATAGGTCTTTTTGATTGTCTTTATTAAAGTTTATTGCAACCTTCTCAACTGCAGTTAATATTAACAAAATATCTGCATCAATTATTTCTGCAACTTTTTCTGACGCAAAATCTTTATCAATAACAGCTGCAACTCCTTCAATTGTATCATCATCTTTTTCAATTACTGGGACTCCGCCGCCTCCTACAGTTATTACTACATATCCTGATTTAACTAGTGTTTTAATAATTTCATCTTCCACAATAGATTTTGGCATTGGTGATGCTACGACACGTCTCCAGCCTCTGCCTGCATCCTCTTTCATTGAGTATCCGTTATCTTTCATAAGCTTTTCAGCTTGCTGCTTCGTAAAAAATGACCCAATTGGTTTTGTAGGATTCTTGAATCCTGAATCGTCTTTGTCGACTACAACTTGTGTAATAACTGTTGCAACCTGTTTACTTATTCCTCTCCTCTTTAACTCCTGTTTTAATGCTTGCTGCAAGTGATATCCAATGTATCCCTGGCTCATAGCACCACATTCAGGGAAAGGCATAACGGGATTTAATTCATCTTCTCTTTGTGCTTTCTCATATGCAAAAATAATCTGTCCTATCTGTGGACCGTTTCCATGTGTAATAATAATTTCATTCCCATCTTCTATAAGATCTACTATTGATTTGGCAGTATCCTTACATGTCTTAAGTTGAGCTTCTGCCGATTTATCTTTTGGGTTTTTCTGAAGTGCATTTCCTCCAAGACTGACAACAATTTTTAACATATTTATATCCTCCGAAACTTCGTATTAATTCCTATTGTGTTTATGCTTGAATATTTTTGTCTTTGTCATCAAATCTTATTTTGTATTCTTCATTCATTATTCCTAATTTTCCTAAAATATAGAAAAAAATTGATAATAAAATACCAACTATAGCTGCAAATGCCATGCCTTTAAATTGTACTGTTCCAATTGTAACACTAGCTCCGCTTACACCAACAACAAATGTAATTGCACCTAAAACCATGTTATAGTTTACACTAAAGTCAACTTTTTCTTCAACAAACATTCTAATACCTTGGACAGCTATTAATCCATAAAGAAGCATTGTAATTCCACCCATAACAGGTTCAGGAATTGCTTGTATAGTAGCAGCTATTTTGCCACAGCATGAGAAAATAATTGCAAGAATAGCAGCTCCCCTAATAACCCATACAGAATAAACACGAGTAATAGCCATAACTCCTATATTTTCACCATAGGTTGTATTTGGTGTTGATCCTGTAAAGCCTGAAATAACGTTGCTGATACCATCTCCAAGAAGTGATCTCCAGAGTCCTGGATCCTCTAATAGATTTGAACCAGTTATTCTACCAGTAACTATTAAATGACTTATGTGCTCAGCAAGCACGACAAGACACGCCGGAGCAATTATAAATATAGCATTAATATCAAATACAGGTGCTGAAAAATGAGGAATCTGGAACCAACTTGCAGCTGTAATTAATTTTGTATCAACCATCCCCATTGCAAATGCAAGAAGATAACCACAAATAACAGCAATAAGAATTGGTATAACTTGCGCAAATCCTCTAAATAAAACTGAACCAAATATTCCAATAGCCAATGTAAACATAGCAACTCCAATAACACGAGGGTCAGCAACATATGGCTGAACTACTTTACCAACTGCTGTTGCAGCTGGAGCGAGTCCTGCCTGAATTGCTGCTGTTGGAGCAAGTTCGAGTCCTATGACAGCAACCACTGCGCCCATTACAGCTGGAGGCATTACCACGTCAATCCATTTTATTCCAAATCTTTTTACAATGAGAGCCATTACGATAAAGAATAAACCAAAAAAGATAAATCCAGATTGAGCATGACTAACTCCACCAAATGAACCAATAATTAAAAGAGTAGGAGCAATAAATGCAAAACTTGAACCTAAATATGCTGGAATTCCGCCTTTAGTAAAATAGGAATAAACCAATGTACCGATACCATTCATAAGTAAGCAAATTGCTGGATTTATGCCTAATAGTAATGGGACCAAGATAGTTGCACCAAACATAGCTGTCAAATGTTGAAAACTAAGAGGTATAGTCTCAAGTACTGGCAGCTTTTCATGAATTCCTACAATACGTCTCATAAATTAACACTCCTATAAATTATTTATTTAAGTTCAGTGCAGTATCATTAGATATATAATATTGCACTGAAATAAATCAAATTTAGTGCTTACAGTCATTTAATGCTTTATATACTTTTTCAGCTGTAAATGGGGTTTCAAACAATTCAACTCCTGTAGCATCTGCAATAGCATTTCCCATAGCAGATGTTATAGATATCATTGGATGTTCAGCACATCCTCTTGCCCCATATGGTCCATCAAGTTGTGGAGTTTCAATGCAGTGGACCTCAATAGAGCCTGGTAAATCCTGCATTGTTGGAATTTTGTAATCAACAAAACTTTTAGTTAATAATTTGCCTTCCTTGTTATATTTAAGTTCTTCCGAAATAGCCGTTCCCACTCCTTGAACAACTCCACCAACTATTTGTCCTTTAACTGCCATTTCATTAATAACCTTGCCTACATCTATAGCGGTTACAATTTTTATAATTTTTGTATCTCCTGTATTAGTGTCTACTTCAACTTCCATAGCATGAGCACCGAAAGTCCAATCTAAAGCCGGTCTTCCTTGTCCTGTTTCTTGATCTAAAATTGTTAACCCTTGAGCTATACTATTGCCTCTGCCAATTAGTGGACCGCCGATTCCGTTTCCATTTGGATAGGTGTATCCCACTGCAATTTCACTATAGTATACTTTTTCTTCTGGAAACTGTTTTACATAAACACATTCATCACCAAGTGCAAGATCATGTTTAGCTGCACGCAATACAATTGCTGCCACATCAAAAATTTGTTCCTTTAAATCATTACATGCTTCGATTACGGCATTACCTGCAAGTATTGTCATACGACTTGCCACCGTCTGCCAATCATATGGTGCTTCATCCGTATTTGTTTCAAATACTACATGAACTTTTTCAATAGGCAAATGAAGTCTCTCTGCAATAATCTGAGCCATTGCTGTATATGAACCCTGTCCCATATCTATACCTGCAACATTAAATCGTATAGATCCATCCTCATTCATTTGAACAATAGCTGATGTAGCTGCATTACTCGGCATTGCAGGTGCTTTATGCAAAACAGCTATACCTTTGCCCCTATATTTACCTGTTTTCTTTTCTAATGCTTTTTCTTCTTCTGATTTAGGTTTTCCCCATCCTATTCTATCGGCTACAGTCTTTATACATTTGATAACGTTTCCAGATTGTTCATGAATGGGTTCACCTGTTATAGTAATAGATCCTGGTCTTAATAGATTTTTAAGCCTAAACTCAAGTGAGTCCATACCCAATTTTTTAGCAACTAGTTCCATTTGTCTTTCAATAGCCCAGAAAATCTCTGCGTGTCCAAATCCCCTATATGCTGTACCAAACAGATGATTCGTATAAACAGTTTCGGAATCTAGTTTAACATTTTCTATATCATATGGACCTGCTCCAGAATAACCGGTAGCTCTTGTGATATTAACACCGTAATCTGCATAAGCTCCTGCATCCCAAAGATATTCAATTTCTTCTGCTATAATTTTTCCTGATTTTTTAACTCCTGTCTTAATTGTAGCAACTAGACCCTGTCTGCAAGGCAGCGTTGATATTTCTTCTTCTCTTGTTGCTACAAATTTTACTGTCTTTCCGTTTGAAGCTTTAGAAAGAAGTGCAATTAATGGTTCAAGGTGAATTCCTGCTTTTCCTCCGAAACCACCACCTATATATGGTACTATAACTTCAATATTCTCCATTGGTATATTTAAAGCAATACTAAACAAATTACGCAGTGTAAATGGTGACTGTGCACTGCTCCAAATTTTTATCTTATCACCTGTACCCCATTTTGCAATTACTGAATGAGTTTCCATTGGAACATGAAGTATTTGAGGTACATAAAATTTATTTTCAATTATTAAGTCCGATTCTTCAAACCCTTTTTTAATATCACCTTTTTTTAACTTAAAGTGATTTGATACATTTGTGTTTGCTTCTGGGAAAAATACGCCTGGAATAGTTTTGTAATTTCCTAAGTCTGGATGAATTAAAATAGCATTAGGTTTTACTGCTTCTTCAACATCTAGTAAAACTGGTAAAGGTTCATATTCAACTTCAATAAGATCTATTGCTCTTTCAGCTATATCAATATTAACGGCTGCAACAGCTGCAACTGCTTCACCAAAATACCTTACTTTATCTACGGCAAGTATTGGTTTATCAACAATATATATACCAAGCTTCTGATAAGCCTCATGGCCAGTCAAAACTGCTTTTACTCCAGGTAACTCTTTAGCCTTACTTGTATTAATACTTTTAATTAATGCATGTGCATAGGGGCTTGTTTTGACTTTTGCATAAAGCATACCTTTAAAGCTTATATCTTGAACATACTGTGCTTCCCCAGTAACTTTTTCTACCCCATCAATCCTAGGGATTCCTTTTCCTACATAATTATAGTCCATATTATTCACCATCCTTTGATGCTGCTTCAATAGATTCTATAATTGCCTCATAACCTGTACACCTACATAGATTTCCCTGCATAGCTTCTTTAATTTCATCTTTTTTAGGATGAGGTTTCCTAATTAATAATGCTCTAGCTGACATTATCATTCCAGGAGTACAGAAACCACATTGGAGTCCATTATGCTTAATAAATTCTTTTTGAAGTTTTGACAATTTTCCATTCTTTGCTTCACCTTCAATTGTCTGTACTTCTCCCTCTGCAGCTTCTAATGCCATAACACAACAAGAGTTAACAGCTTTACCATTTAAAATAACGGTGCAAGCGCCACATTCCCCTGCGCCGCATCCTTCCTTAGTTCCTGTTAATCCAAGTTTCTCTCTTAAAAACCAAAGCAGGGTGCTATTTGAAGGTATCTCTTCAAAAATTTCTTCTCCATTAACAAACAAATGTATTTTTTCCATCATGTTTATTTTCCCTCCCCTAGCTGTTTTAGAATTTCACAGGTTAAATACCTAGCCATTGCTAATCGGTACTCTTTCGTTGCCCTTACATCATCAATCGGATTAATTTTACTCATAACTTTATCAGCGATTTTATTTTTATCTACTATAAGGTTTTTATTTTTATAGTTATCAAAATCTTCAACTAAAATTGGTGTAGGAGCAACTGCACCTAATGAAATTTTCAAGTCTCCATTTTCCTTTAAATATCCAGCAACACTTATTTGTGAAAGGTCATGTCCTTTTATTCTTGATTTCTTTATAAACCTTCCTTCTCCTTTTATTGGTGGATAAATAACTTTTGTCACCATTTCATTTGTTTTCAATGCATTTCTCTTAACTCCAGTAAAGAAATCTTTAAGCGGTATTTCTCTGTTACCGTTTACTGATGAAACGCAAACTTTCCCTTCTAACACAAGTGAAGTTGGAAGCATATCTCCTCCAGGTGATGAATTGCATATATTTCCAATTAATGTAGCTCTATTTCTTATTAAAACATTAGCAAGAGATTTAGAAGCATCAATTAATACTTTATAACTTGGTTCAATTTTATCAGATTCAATTATCTCATTTAAAGTAACTGGGGAGCCAATAGACAATCCATCGACCTCATTATATTCTATACCCCTTAGTTCATTTATACCTTTTATATCAACAAGATATTTACAATGTACTACATTACCTTTAAGACCAACTATTACATCTGTCCCACCAGCTAATATCTTGACTTCTTTGCCAAATTTATCTATCAGTTCTAAAGCTTCTTCTAAATTTTTAGGCTTTATATACTGAAAATCTTGCAATTTTATTCCTCCTAATTAATAATACTCACAAAACACCCCTAAAATATTATGCATTTACTTATAATCATGCCATATTATCAGGGGTGTTTTAATAATTAAACCACTAGTGTTCTTTACTTATCTTATTATTTTATATCTTTAAAAATAAACCCATAGCAATCATTATTTGTGCCTTCTTTGACAACTCCTACTGTTGATATAAGTTTCATTCCTATGAC
This sequence comes from Clostridium coskatii, assembly GCF_001675205.1. Lineage (NCBI taxonomy): Bacteria > Bacillati > Bacillota > Clostridia > Eubacteriales > Clostridiaceae > Clostridium > Clostridium coskatii. Next base: position 25,755 of record NZ_LROR01000056.1, read on the forward strand.
GGGGTTATCTACTTCTAGTTGGCCGCTTACTGTGAGACCATTTTCAAATTTAACTATGCCAAAGTATAAATACGGTTTCATATATCCTTCAGGAAGATTATACACTTTTGTGTAAGTTAAAAGTGTTACTTCACCTTCTAGCGGAACTTCTTCAAATGATCTATTACCGCATTTTTTACATACAAAATGCTTTGGATGGTGGAGCTGCCCGCAGACTGTACATTTGTAAGCGTACATTTTTTCATCCATAGTTACTCCGCCTCCTTTGTGAGTATTGTTGCTACAACATTATTGCCAAATCCACCGAAATTTACAGCGAGCCCAGCCTTAGCGCCTTTTACCTGACGGCCAGTTGCTTCCCCTCTCAGTTGTTTTACGATTTCTACGACTTGTGAAACTCCCGTTGCACCAAGTGGATGACCTTTTGCCTTTAAGCCTCCTGATGTGTTTATTGGAATCTTACCTCCAATTTTTGTTTCACCATTTCTAGCTGCTATGTGACCTTCTCCCCTCTTAAAGAAACCAACTTCTTCAGATTCCACAATTTCAAGTATCTGAAATGCATCATGGAGTTCTGCTACGTCAATATCCTCAGGTTTTAATCCTGCCATTTCGTATGCATTTTGCGCTGCCAATCTTACTGCAAGTAAATCTGTAGATACTTCTCTTTCTGCTACTGCATGTGTATCTGTAGCTTGACCAATTCCAGCAATTTTAACTGGTTTCTTTGCAAATCTATCAGCTTTATCCATAGCACACAGCAAAACTGCTGCTGCACCATCTGAAACTGGACAAACTGAGTATAATCTAAGTGGAGAAGCCACATAAGGATTAACTATGCCAGCGTCTTCATCTTCAGTAATTGCATAAAGATTTGGTACTATATGAAGATGAGCTACCGGATTATGCAGTGCATTTTCATGATTTTTGACTGATACAATTGCTAAATCCTTTTCTGTAATTCCGTATTTTTCCATACATAATCTTGTAAACATTCCTGCAAGCGTTGGAAGCGTTATACCATAATTATATTCTGCCTCAGGATGAAGCATGGTGGCAACAAAGTCTGTGCCTTCCCATCCACTGACAACCCTCATCATTTCACCACCAACGACGAGAACAGCATCACACATTCCACTGGCAATTGCCATATAACCTAGTTTTATTGCTGAAGCACCGGATGCAGGACCATTTTCTACAGTTTCAGCCATTGCTGGTCTTAAATTCAAAGTGTCTACAAGTGCAGATGCAATACCACTTTGTTTATTTAATATACCAGCGCCCATTGTAGCTACAAAAACTTGATCTATTCCATGTTGCCCCTCAGCTAATTTAACGCCGGCGTCATCAAGTGCTTCTACAGCTGCCATACTGATCATATCGATAAAAGTCCCCCCTGAAAATTTACCAAAATTAGTATGACCAACACCAACAATTCCTACTTCGCGCATCTTTTATATCCCGGAATCTGAGCATAAGTTTCTGGGAGGATTGGGTTTTCAGCAGTCTTTAATAGTTCAGCACTTACCGGACGTCGTCCAGCTAATTTATCAGCTTTATGTTTTTCCCATAATGCCCTAGTTAATACATACGTTGGTACGCCGCCTAATTCGTGCCATACTTCTGGTCTTGATTCTAATTCATATTCAATCATCCATCTTTTAAATCCATTTGGACTTTCTGCAACTATCCATACTTCTTCTTGCTTTAAGATATCAAGATGGTATTCCATTTTAGCTGCAAATAACTGTGCTCCTATTCTAAGTCCTTGTCTTAATGTCATAGTATGATAAGACATTCCAACCTTATCATCAACAGTACGACCATTAACAATTCCTACTATAACTCCATCTATAGTTCCAATTAAACAATACTCATCCTTAACTCTGTATCTGTAATATCCTAATAATTCTGAATATATTCTAGATGCAACTATATCATAAAAATCTTTTTCTACTGTCATTAGAGGTTTAACTGCTTCTAATATATGAGGAACCTCATCTCTTCTAATTTGACGAATTACTAATTTATCTCCACTAGCCATGGTTATTACCTTTGGCGGATATTGTGCCAATGGTGTTTCAACTGGTCTTAGACTTTGTTCCATTTTATCTACTATCATATTTAACATCCTTTCTATTTGATTTAAATTTTTGCATTTCTAATTTATTTAGCATCAAATGCAACTATACGGCATATGCAGGATTCTCCACCTACAAATCTCCATGGGAAGCATCCTATTACTAATCTCTTTCCCAATACCTTATCAATATCTCCACCTAAATTTTCAGCATGTACGATATTGTAAGGGAACAAATCATAGTGCATTAGCTGATAGTCTTCATCAGGCCAAAAATCTGTAATTCCCTTACCATATTTAGCTCTCAAATATTTTTCTGCCTTCTTAGCTTCTTTTGGAGCCCATTCACGAATTTTTGTATTCATCGGGTGATCTGCAGAACCACAATCAACTCCCAACCATTTGAATTCCATTTTCCTGCACCATTTTGAGAATTCTTTTGTTGGACCTGGATGTCTCATCATTACTCTTTCTTCATCAGCTTCTGGCTCATCCCATGCATATTTGTGATAACCAGTATGGATTATTAGTATGTCACCTTTTCTAACATCCGCTCTTTGCATAATATCTTTTGAGGTATATATTCCGTAGTCTTCTGCTATATCAGAAATATCAACAACAACTCCTGGTGCTACTAATTCTTCAAGTGGAATAGATGAAATGTCTCTTCCATGAGTACAAAAATGCAGCGAACCATCAAGATGAGTACCTACATGATTAGAATGAGTTAATACTTGGCCATTTGCACCATTTGATGAAAGTCTTTTGAAAAACTTAATTTGCAGTGGTTCATAAGTTGGCCATGGTGGCGTTAAATGGCTAATTTTTTGAGTTAAATCATACATTTGTACATTTTTGAAAGAATCAATAATGTTCATAATATACCCTCCATTTATTTTAAATTATATTTTTTAATAAACGATTTAAGTGCATCTTCAAAGCACTTCATTGGCGGATTGACTACTCCCGCCCCAATCTGTCCTACTCCCGCTCTATTGCAGGCAATTCCAGTATTTATTACAGGCAGTATTCTTGTTTCTATGACTTTCCTCATGTCTATTCCAGTAGGTGTGCCTCTGAAGTTAATATTCGGTATCTTGTATGCATTATTTTCTGCATAAGTTATCTCATACATAGTGGTTGTATAATTAATTGCATCTTTTGGCGTTCCCCCTACAAATTTAACAATTGCTGGTGCTGTTGCCATGGCAAAACCACCAATTCCAGCTGTTTCAGTTATGCAGCTATCACCAAGATCAGCATTAGCATCGCTTTCACTAAAACCTGGGAAATATAACCCTTTTACCATTTCACAAGGAGCTGTAAACCATTTCTTACCTGTGCCAGCCACTCTAATTCCAAAATCAGTTCCATTTCTGGACATTGCTGTAAGTATTGTGCAATATTCAATATCTTCTAATGGATCTAAACTACATTTACAAGCCGGCATGGAAATATTTAAAAAGAAATGATCATTTTTATCAATAAATGTTAAGACAGATGCCTTATGTTCATCTGAAAATTTAGTTTTTACAATTGCTGGTGCAAGTTCTCTAAACAAAAGTGACGTTGCAGCTTTATTTCTATTATGTCCTTCATCACCCATCTGAAGGAACTGTGCTATTATTGTTTTTAAATCTACACTTCCTTTTATCTCTAAAGCTGCTTTTAGTACTGGTGCAAGTGAGTTTTGCATCCAATTTAATCTATCTATAACTTCACTACTATATGCTCCGAATCTTAATACTTTGCCTAATCCCTCATTAAATGTGGAATATGCGTAATTACCAAAAGTTTTATTTTTTAAAATCCAAACTGGCATCGAATACGTAACCACACCTGCCATTGGACCAACTGTTGAATGATGATGACAGCAATCATATGTTATCTCTCCGGAAGATGCCAATTTAATTGCCTCTTCTTCATTTGATGCCAACTTTTCGTAAATTAGTCCACCAATTATAGCTCCCTTAACTGGTTCACTCATTTTATCCCATGTTATTGGTGGTCCTGCATGAAGAATTGTTTTTTTCGTCATGCCAGGTATTACTTTCCCAGCTTGACCTACTCCAATAAGTATTGGTTTTGCAGCTAGAAGTCTATCTATTGCTTCTTTATTAGCTTTTTCAATTTTAGATGCTATGCCTTCGTCTTCTAAAAGAGAAAGTCCTTTGCTTGCTTCACTTGGTGGTCTCCAATTAACATGAATACATGGTACATGTTGATCTTTCAAATCTTTACAGAAAGATTCTAATCCTAAGTTAATGACCTTAATATTTTTGTTAAATAATTCATTTACTGCAGTCAAACCAATCACTTCCCTTCATTTACTATTTATTTTTTTCATCAATCTTGCACAATATCTAACGGCTTGTGCGTTGGATGGCATAAGTATAACCCCAGCTTGTTCTAGTTTTTCTTTTTGAGCTTTGTAATTTTGTGGATCATTTTCTGTTCCACAAATATAACCAACTACGCAAAGGTATTTGCCTTTACTTTCCATATTCTTCTTTGCATCAATAATTCCAGGTAACATCTCTCCTGCTGGATCAGCATGACAGCCATAACCTATTACAAAGTCCATCAGAATTATTGCTACTTCTTCATCTTCTGCTTCCTGAGGTAATCTTTCGACTCTTCCCATTGGATCAATCATTGGATGAGGTTTGCCAACAGTAAAATCATCGTCTCCTAAATCAATGCAAGTATTTTTTTGACTTTTTAATATATTTTTAAGTCTAAGTTCTTTCTTAAGTGGAATATTTGAATATATATCAAATCCCTCTTTGCCAAGTAACTTCATAGCCTCATCAGCTAAAGTCCCACCTGTATATAATGCCCTTATATATTTTTGTTTACTGTCAAATTTAGCAGCTTCTTGCTCAACTAATTTGTCTATTTCTCCTATAGGCTGTGCAAAGGAGGTATAGTCACAAACAGGATTTCCCTTAGAAAGTGCTACTGCCTTATATGCCGCATCTTCCAAACTTACACAGGCATAAGCTCCACTGTCCTCAATTGCTTTCCTATCTCCGCCTATAAAATCTACAACTATTGGTTTATTTGTACTTGATACCATATCTAATATATTTTTAGCTACTTCAGGAGCTGGTGGCTTTGAAACTAAAACTATTACTTTTGTATCTGGATCTTCAATCAGTGCCTTAAATCCTTCAATCATCATAATTCCGCCAACACTGCTTTTTAAATCTCTTCCTCCAGTACCAATTGCCTGAGATATTCCAGCACCTAATTTGTCAATAAGAACTGTAACTTCCTGAGTACCTGTCCCTGATGCTCCAACAATTCCTATATCACCTTTTCTAACAACATTAGCAAAGCATAGTGGAACATGATTAATTATAGCGGTACCACAATCCGGTCCCATTACAAGAAGTCCTTTACTTCTGCCCATCTTCTTTAGTTCTATTTCATCTTCAACAGTTACGTTGTCACTAAACAGCATAACGTTAAGTCCATTTTTAAGAGCTTTTCTTGCCTCATCTGCTGCATACTTTCCTGGTAGTGAAATAATCGCCATATTTGCATCTTTCATATGCTTAAGTGCAGCATTAAAAGTATTAGCTTTGTATTCGTTTTCACTTTCACGTTCTTCTTCCTTTGAATTTAGGAGCTCATTTACTTTACTTACAATACTTTCGGTTGGATTTTCTTCTTCATCTGACACATAAGCTGCAATAAAGAAATCATTTGGTGTAAGATTTCTTATTTCGTCATTACTTAAATTTAAATTCTCAGATAGTTCTTTGTTAAGATCTGTTCCCATGCCCACAATTATTTCTTTAACATAAGGCAGCTTCTTAATTTCTTTAGTAATTACCATTAAAGCAACAGAATCATAATATGTGTTTTTTCTGATATCTACACAGAACTTCATTTTCATAAACCCTCCTATACTTTATAGTGGTCAGGAATTTACAACCTACATAAATTCCCAAAGCTGTATCTGTTCCAGAAGTTTCGCCATAACTAATGGTATTTAATATAGCTTTATTAATTTTTTCTTCATCATGATAATATAATATTGATTCCATAAGTTCTCTTACAGCCTCATTTGTCTCTCCAATAGATGAGTGCTTTAACATTTCAGAGCTTACCTTTGTTGTTTTATTTACGCTTTCACTTATCATTTTGCTATTAAATTTATATATTGGGGAAATATCCAACTTGTAGTAATATCCGAGATAAATAAAGCAAATCATAAGACCACTTATGAAATCATCCACTGCAGGAGTAAGTCCTGATCCAAAACCAATAATACTCCCTCCTATTTGAGCTATCTCATCAATGTCTAATATTTCTAATGCTCGAATTAATCTCAAAAACCTGCTTTTAATAAATTTAAAGCTTTCATCAATAGAATGAATTTTAAAAGAAAATAATTTGAGATTTGGTAATTCATCATTTATCATGTTTACCAATGGACCTATACCATAAAGCTTGCCATGTGTATTTAGTCCAATCTCCAATATTTTTATATTGTTAGCTAGTTCCTTTTCAGTTATATTTGAATATCTTATGGATACACGAGGAGACCACTTTTGGGCTTCATCCAATCTTATAAATAAATTTCTTTCACTACAATAGATACCATTTACATTAAAATTAAAATATAAATTTTGAGTTATATTAAGTTTCTTGAAATCAAATTTTCTACTGCTATCTATAAGAATACTCATAGGTGCCATATTTTTCTTATTACTTAATAACGTAATAAAATTACCAGATGCCTCAATATTACAAGCATTTTTGAAAACAGAATGGACTCGACCTTCTACTATTTCTTCCGCTGCTATAGCTTTTAGTAGATTTTCACATATAAACGATGCTTTCAATATAACCAATCCCTTATTTTCATCTTACGTATATATTACTTTATTTGGTTGATAATGTCTTTATAGAAATATTCTAAATATTGAGACACTTATTTGTATACTCTTAACATACATGCATCTTAATTCCTTTATTGATCCCAATCTCTAGTTAAAATAAATTTTCGTATTTGAAGTTTATTCTCTGTATTTAATTAAGTTCATAGCTTTTAGCCCAACCTCAAGATTTAGTCTGCTTTCACAATTATCTAAATCAATCCCTGTAATATCTTGTATTTTTTGCAGCCTATATATAATAGTGTTATAATGCATGTACATTTTTTGCGATATTTTTTTCATGTTGCCATTACACTCGAAATAAGCTTCCAGCGTTTTTACTAATTCAGAGTTATTTACTTTGTCATATTCAACAAGAGGTTTTACTGTATCCATGCAAAAATTTTTAAGCTCACCTCTAAGTCCGTTAAAGGAAAGCAATCTATATATTCCCAAATCATCATAATTAATTATGTTTCCAGTATTAATTTTACTTAGGTTTTCAACAATAAGTTTAGCTTGTTCATAGCTTTCCCAAAGATGCACAATGTCTTCATAAGAACGACCTACACCAATTGTTATTTGGTTAATTTTAAACTTTTTCAAAGCTTCCTTTAATAATTTTTCGCTAAAATCAATTATGTCTTTCTTTATCAATTTAATATTTTTCTCTTTTTCACTACCAAATAAAATTATTATTCTATCACTTTTTTCAACACATACTATTTTTTCGTTATAAATTTTTGACACTCTTGCTGTGATAAATAATAAATTTCTTATTATTCCTTGTGAATAATTTACTTTATCTAAGCTTGTTTCTGTATATAAACCTTTTACACGAATAATAATCACAGTATGTTTTAGTTCCTTATGAAAATTAAAAGTTTTTGATCTTTCAATTGCCCTTTCTTGTCTCTCCACATCATCACAAAGCAAGTCATCAAAAAACTCCAATTTGTAATGACCTTCCATTTTGTATAAAGAAATTTTTTTAACAAAGTCCAAGGCTATAATATGCACATATGAATCGATAAGCATATTATCTACTGGGGTTAATTCTTTTTTATCAAGCCATATAAAAATACATCCATATTCAACTCTTTCTATAATAATTGGAATGGTTACTCGTTTAATATTCCTTCCCTTAATATTATCTGTACATGATTTATATGTGCAATCAGTATTATTACCCCTTTCTATATATTTTTGATTTGTATTTTCATTTATCAGCTTATCAAGTATTTTTTTATCTAGCTCCTGATCACACATAATTTCATATCTGTCATTCATGCTTTCATATATAGCCAATGAATTGCCTATATTATCATAAAGTTTCTTTGTAATTTCCTTTAAACTTCCGCCATTTGCCATCATATTCATAACTTCTTTGTTAAAGTGATCTATTTTAAAAAAGCTGTTCATCTGATCATTTACAACCTCTGTTAGTACTGCTGATATTACATCTGTATGTGAAACAGAAAATGGTATTTTAATAATTGGGAATCCGAGATCGTCTGCTATTTTTATAATATCCTGTGGTAATATATTTATATATCTACCTAACTTAATTCCAAGACCAGATACCCCTTTTTCATTTAATTTAGGAATAAGTTCAAGAAGAACTTTAATGTTATCTTTTATTGGATAAGCTGCAGTGATTAAAAACTCACCTTCCCCAACCCATTCTATAATATCTGGAACTTCCATTACATTTACTTTTGTAATCCTATTTGTCATTCCTTTTGCTCCCGCTAAAATTCTTGCATCCTTAAGAATATCAATTTCTAATAGTTTTTCTAAGGAAATTCCTACATAGCGGTACATAACATCACATTCCTTTCTAATATTTATTAAATGATTAATATTAATTTACTCCAGATTCGAAAACAAACTCCCTTTGCGGCTTTAAATCATATTGTACTATTCTGTTCATTTTTACCTTTTTATTGATACTATTCCTATAAAATACATAATATGAATTATATTTATAACTTGAATAAATTGTTTATTTATACTATTATTGTAATTAGCACAAATTATTTAGATAATGAAATATTAGGAGGGTTTATAATGAAAACTGTTGTTCAACTATTAAATGAAAATAGAACAGGTGCTTTCGCAACTGTAGAAGATGGAAAGCCTCGTGTAAGACCTTGGATGTTTCAATTTGAAGAAAATCAGAAATTTTATTTTTGTACAGCCAATAATAAAGACGTATATAAACAATTGCAATCAACTCCTTTTGCTGAATTTACTACTACTTCAAAGGATATGATAACAGTTAGATTATCTGGCAAGGTGGTTTTCACAAAAGATATGCGATATAAAGAAAAAATACTTAACGAAAATGAAGGATTAAAGAAAATGTATACAACTGCAGACAATCCTATTTTTGAAGTATTTTATATTGAACATGCTAAGGCAACCATATCAGATTTTTCCGGTCAACCTCCAAAGGAAATAAATTTTTAATAAAGAACTTTATTTTATACATCTAATCTATAAACAGATTTCTAAGCATCAGATGGAGTTTTGACTCCACCTGATGCTTAGAAATCGTTATCCAGGGATGTAGCTGCTCTTTACTCACACTTGGAGAAGTTGGAGTATTAGAGCAGGTAGTCATCGGATAAATATAAAAATTTAGAGTATACTTTTTAGAAAGTATACTCTAAATTTTCCTTTATATTAAAAAAGTCTGAGTAGTCTATTTCAAAAATGGATTTCTTAACAGCTGAAATATTTATTTTCCTCCTAATAAGTTGAGTCAATATACCTGCATAAGATAAATCCCCTTGAATTATGGCGCCATATATTATGCCATCTTTATGTATTACTTTTTTGTAATTACCATCTTTAGTTTCTATTTCTTGTTTATAGCTTTCATCTGGAACTGACACATTTCCCAGAGACATGGTTGCTAATCCTAAAAAATTCATGGTATTTTTACTTCCAAAGAAATCTGTCATTAAAAGTTTTTTCCCTGCCATATTACTAGCTGCTACAATTCCTTCCTTAACGGCTGTAGGCCAAATTGGATTTCTTCCAGTTACATCACCTGCACCATACACATCCCCTATATTTGTCTTGCCTCTTTCATCAATGATAAGGCCAAACTTGTCGAATTTCACATTACTCCCCTGCAAAAAAGCAGTATTTGCTCTAACTCCTGCTGATACAACTACAAACTCACAAGGAATTATTTCACCTGTATTTAGAAGCAATTCTTTAGGATTATTGGCTTCATCAACTAAAAGCCTCTCTGCTTTAACTCCCAGCTTTAAATTCACTCCATTTTCTCTAAATAAATCTTCATATTTACCTGCTGCATATTTATCAAGCTGAACTGCTAAAATCCTGTCGTTCATTTCTACAACTGAAATATTCAATCCATAACCTAAAAGCCCTGTAATTGCATCAATTCCTATAAGACCTGCTCCAAGTACAACTACATTTTTTACTTTTTTAGCTGCATCCTTTATTTTTTGTGCATCTTCCAAATTTCTAAGTCCTACTACATTATTTGCTCCTCTAAGATTTTCTACAGGAGGTATGAAAGAACTTGCTCCACTTGCTATAAGAAGCTTGTCATAACTTAATCTGCTTCCATCTGAAAGCTCTATTTCATGCTCTTTATCTTTTAGCTTATCTACTGCAATTCCTCTCACCCATTTTATATTGTACTTTTTAAAATAATCCTTTTCTGAAAAATTGAGTGCATCTATATTTCTTTTATTACTAATATAATGGTGTAATATACATCTGGAATAGACATATTCATCTTTTGAAATCAATATTATATCTGCATCAGGTTCAAGTTTTCTAAGAGTTCTTGCACCATTTATACCAGATGCAGAAGCCCCTATTACAACGTAAATCATATACACTACACCTCCTCTAAAGTAATAGCGTGCATAGGACATCTAGCTACACACTGCGGATTTTTACTTTCCGTATGCTGGCACATATCACATTTCATAATTTCTCTATTGTTTTCACTATCTGCCTTTAGCACTCCATAAGGACATGCCATTATACACATAAAACAGCTTGCACATTGATTTTTATCGTACTCTACAATACCGGTATCTGGGTTTTTTCTCATAGCACCAGTCATACACGTATATACACATTCTGGCTTGTCACAATGCCTGCAAAATATGGGAGCATATTTTCCTTTACTACTCAGCGCGATTCTACTTCTGTTATCAACACAGTCATGCGAAACAATACAGGCTGTAGTACAAGTAAGACATCCAATACACTTACTTCTATCTATCTTTATTCTCTTCAAAATTATCAGCTCCTAACTTCCGAAACTTTTTCAATATTTACGGGAACATATTTATAAGAAGGTTCTTTTGAGTAAGGATCAAATATAGATGGAGTTAATGAATTTGTTTCTATATAGTGAATTGGAGCATATAATTGATCTTCTTTTACATTTCTTGTCAGTACAACTCTAAATTCATTTTTATGTCCATTTGCCGATAAAATCACAACTTTTTCATTTTCCTTTATATGCAGCTTTTCAGCTAATTTATAGTTTATGAAAACATAAGGATCTGTAAAGCAGCTATTTTTTACAAATTCAATTTCCCTAGTTCTAGTCTGGGTATGCCATTGTCCTACAGTTCCCCTACCTGAATTAAATATGTATGGAAATTTCTCTGTTTGGGTAAATGGCTTCTTGGCTGCATCTTCATAAATGAGCTTTACTTTTTTATCTGCTGTAAAATATTTATTATCTTCAAACAATCTTCTCTCATCACTAGTTAATATATCCCCCTTTTTAAATGGCCATTGTATTCCTTTTGATGAAACCAGCATCTCATAGTCAATGCCAGTTATATCACAAGGCATTTTACTGCTAAATTGTTTTATAAGCTCAAAAGCATGTCTTGGAGTTTTCCACTTTTCTAAAGGCTTTCCTACTTTCAGTGCTCTTCCTATTCCAAGCAATATGTCATAATCTGTAAGTTCATCTTTTTCTTTTTTTAATATTGGAGTTACAGCTGACAAACGCCTTTCCGTGTTTATAAAAAATCCTTCTTTTTTGAGAGCTGAAACAGAAGGTAAAAATAAATCAGATAATTTAGAAGTATCCGTATCATCATATATATCCTGAACAACCAAGAATTCTAATTTTTGAATTGCTTTTTCAAATTCCTCGTTATTTGCCCAGGAATGTCTAGGATTTGTTCCAATTACCCACAATGCCTTAATTTCTCCGCTGTTTATTTTATCTATAATTTTATTGTAAGGTATGGTTGGCTTTTTGGGTATCATCTCACAAGGAACATCTAAAATAGAAGCAATTTCTTCTCTATGCTTTGGATTATCAAAGTCTCTGCCTCCATATAAAGCTGTAGTATTACTATATATTCTTGAACCCATAGCATTACACTGACCTGTTATTGAATTTGCTCCAGTACCTTCTTTTCCTATGTTTCCGGTAATAACTGCAAGGTCTATTATTGATTGTGCAGTTCTAACTGCCTCATACCCTTGATTTATTCCTATAGTCCACCAAAATGAAACTTTTTTCCCGTTGTGAATTATTTCCGCAAGTTCCATTACCCTTTTACTCGAAATTCCCGTTCTTTTTTCTACATTTTCTAAAGTATACTTTTTCACATGTTCTTTAAATCCTTCAAAGCCTTCTGAATATTTCTCTATATACTCTCTATCAATCCAGTTCTTTTCTATAAGTACATTTGCAAGGGTATAAAAAAGTATAATATCAGATTTTGGCTTGATATCTATCCATAAATTTGAATTAATTGCTGTTTCAGATTTTCTCGGGTCAATTGTTATTACTTTAGCTTTTTCATTTTTTCTTATATGACTCCACATTATAGGGTGAGCAACCACAGGATTTGCTCCAATTAATATAATAGTGTCAGAAATTTCAAAATCTTTTAGAGTATAAGGAGGTGCATCAAATCCAAAGCTCTGTTTATGTGCTACAGCTGCCGTAGCCATACAAAGTCTTGTGTTTCCATCCCCATTTATTTGCATGCAGCATCTGCCTATAAAACCCAAGAGAGCCATTTCTTCTGTTGTTATCTGACCGGTACTCAAATATGCTGCACTTTTAGTTCCGTATTTTTCTTGAATAGATCTCATTTTGAAAGCAAAAGTTTCAAAGGCATCCTCCCAAGAAATTACTTTCATCTTCCCACTTTCATCTTTCAAAAAAGGTAACTTACTGGATTTAAATTTTCTGCACTGCTTATTTAAATTTAATCCCTTTATACAGCAAAATCCATCATTTACCGGATAGCCTTTAGTGGGAAGTATTTTCTTTATTTTATTATCTTCAACATAAAAGTCCAGATTACATCCAAGTGCACAATAATTACAAGTTGATTGTTTTACTTCCACATAATTCATCTCCACTTCTCAATATTTTTTACTGAAAATACATGATTTAAATTTCAAAATCATTTACCCTTTGAAGTAGATTTCAACAAACCTATAATAAGAAGGGAAATTAAAGCAAGTGCTATAAATATTACAAATCCTCTAGAATAACCACTTAAGCTTTTGCCTGTCTTATCTATAAAGGATGCCATTAAAGGTGGTATAACAAAACCTCCAAAAGCTCCCAATCCACCGACCCATCCAGAAGCACCTCCAATAGCATGGGGAACTTCTTTAGGAAGTATTTTAAATACAGCAGCATTTGTCACACCCATTCCTACAGCTAAAAGTAAAATTCCTATAATAGCTAGAGGCAGTGAAGAAGCAATAAACATACATATTGTACCTGCAAGCATTATAAAGAGTGCTGTAATAGATGTAGATTCTCCTCCAACTCTATCTGCTATCTTTCCACCATAAATTCTTACAATAGATGTAGTAATTGAGTAAATGGCAGTTAATAAACCTGCAGCTTTTAAGTTCAACTTGAAAAAGGTTGTCCAATATGTTGGAAGCCAGCTAGTTAGTGCTAAAAATCCTCCAAACGTGGTAAAGTACACTACAACAAGTGCCCAGGTCTTCCATGTCTTTGCAGAAATAATGAGACTTTCACTAACTTTGTCATTAGGAAACAGTTCCTGACCATATTTCTTTGAAGCTGTCATCTTTGCTTGTTCTTTTCCCACTCCTGCATGAATTAGTTGAAAATACCACGCATTTTTTCCTATAATAAAATATGCTATAGTTCCTGCTACTAAAAATATCAACCAGGCTAAATACGAACCTGATAATCCTAAAAGTGGCAGCGCTACGTTTGGAAGCAAAAGTGTAAATATTCCAGGTGCTAGATTTCCCACTCCACCATATATGCCAAGTGCAACTCCCTGCTTATTTTGTGGGAACCAATAGGACGATTGGCTAACTCCTACAGAAAAGGTAGCTATACCACAGCCTGACAGTGCCCCAAATATCAAAAGCAGGGAATAGCAGTTACTTAAATTCTGCCTAAAAAAAGCCATAACTATATAGAGTCCTGTCATTCCAATTATTGAAAGTATAAGTAATGTAATAAAGGGTTTTCTTCCTCCATCTACGTCAACCCAAGCTGCAAATGGAATTCTAAGCAGTGATCCTGATAAATTTGGTATTGCAATAAGAAGTGCTAGTAAAATAGGATTCAAATCTATAAAACTTTTTTTAAACACAGCAGCTGTCGCACCATAAAGTGCAACTGCTGCAAATCCTACAAAAAAACCTAAAGTTGCTCCTGTTAATCCTTGTTTGGAATTTCCTTTAACACTTACAATATCCATTATTTTCCCTCCTATTTGTAATTTAAATGCTTTACCAATTTATAGTTTCAGCAACTTCAGCTTTAGGGTCTAAATTTACATCTTTTAAAGCCCACTTTTTAAATTCCTGATACCCTGTTCTATCTACGATATATCCTATATGTTCTTTTCCACCAGGAGCATTTTTGTCTATATACTTATCTATATATTCATAGGTATTTAAAATTATCTTCACAATGCTATCTTCATCTACCCATTTAATGAAATCCTGACCTAATCTTGGATTTTTCTTTCCCGTTCTACCCAGGATAGTTAATTTAAAATACTTCTTATTGCTTCTTGTCCATGCCCCCATTGGGCATTTGTCTACACATTCACCACAGCCTATACACTTTTTATCATCTCTTAGGACCTTAAAGTTTTCAAATTTAAGTGCATCTGCAGATCTTAGCTTACAATTTTTAACACAAGCTTTACAGCCCACACATCTATAACTTTCATACTGCGGTTCTGTCATTCCTATAATTCCAAAATCATGCATTCTTACTTTTGCACAATCATTTGGACATCCAGTTAATGCTACTTTTACATGGTAGTCATTTGGAAATATAACCTTTTCTATTCTCTTTGCAAAAGCAGTGGTGTCATAATTTGCAAAAGGACAAACTTTATTTCCTATACAAGCAGTAACATTCCTTGTTCCTGATGCTGAATATCCATTTTTAGAATCAGTTTGATTTATTTCAAGTCCTTCTATAACAGGTTGTATCATCTCATTTATCTCAGGAATGTTTTTCATATCAATACCAGGTACTTCAAATCCCTGTCTTGTAGTAATATTAATTGTTCCATTTCCATATTTTTCAGCAACCTTTTGAATTATTTCAAAATATTTTGCTTCGATATATCCACCTGGTACTCTAATCCTTATGGCCGTCTTTCCTCTTTCCTTAGTTACTCTAAATGCATTCTTTTTTAGAACTTTTGTATTAATATCCATAATCGTCCTCCTTTTTTAATCCATTAAAAGTTTAGCTTTAACATAATTAAATACCGGACCGTCAATGCAAATATATGTATCGTCCATTTTACAATGACCACATTTTCCTAAACCACAGCACATCTTTCTTTCATAAGAAACCCAAATATTTTCCTCTTTAATTCCCCTCTTCAAAAATTCTGCTATAGTAAATTTAAGCATTATTGGAGGACCTACTACTACTACCTGAGCTTCTTCCACATTATTTATATTTAAATCTTTAATATAAGTAGTAATTAAACCTACATTCCCACCATAACTTTCATCAGCCTTGTCCACTGTTAAAGTAACACCAACATTTTTTCTCCATTCTTCTATATCCTTTTTAAACAATATATCCTCTGGTGACTTAAATCCCATTAAAACATTAAAATTTATAACTTCATTTCTATTAGAAGCAAAATAATCTATAATACCTTTTACTGGTGCTAGTCCAGTTCCTCCTGCAGCTACAATAAGTTCTCTTCCCTTGTACGTCTCTAAGTCAAAACCGTTTCCATAAGGTCCCCTCATAAATAGAGTATCTCCTACAAAGAAAGTATGAATGACATCTGTAACTACTCCCACACGTCTTATAGTTAAACCTATATATCCATCTCCTATTTCACATACAGATATAGGAGCTTCTCCATATTTAGGTATGGAAACCTCAAAAAATTGTCCCGGCTTCACAGTTCCTTTAAACTCCATTTTAAATGTATAATCAATATCCGTATGTTTTGTAATATCTAATATTTTACTAGCCTTTGGCAAATATACATTTTCCATTTATTTCACCTCTCCCACTGTATCATTTAACTTGTTAACACAATTTGAAAAAGATATATATTCTGGACATGCATCATCACATCTTCCACATCCAACACACATGTTATATCCAAATCTCTTCTTAAAGTCATAAACTTTATGCATAACTTTAAATCTCATTCTCTGTCCTTTATCCTGTCTAAAACTATGTCCTCCAGCTATATCCGTATATCCATCAATCTGGCAGGAAGTCAACACTCTTCTTCTCTCTCCTACATTTTTATTATCTTTATAGAAAATATCCTGCATATTAAAACATGTACATGTTCCACAAACAAGGTTACATCTTCCACAAGAAATACATCGTGAAGAATACTCTTCCCACAGTGGAGCATTAAATACACTTACATCCATATTTTCAGGGATTTTAACCTTTACATCGTTTTCTGTTACAAAGTTAGGTTCTACATTACATTCTGTCATTCCATCAAAGTAATTTTTAAGGCTTTCATCTTTACACTTTACTGAAACTTTCCCATCCTTATGTTTTACAAATAAGTCATAGTTTTCTGTCTTATTACTGCCCATACTTACACAGAAACAGTTTTCAAAGCTGTGTTCACATTCCATAAGTGCAAATTTTACTTTATCTCTTACTTTTTTATAGTAAGGATCTTCTACACCATTTCTCAAATAAATTTCATCAACTCTCCTTACAGCATTGATGTCACAGCTTCTTAAAAATATCAATATCTTTTTGTCATCCACTTTTGGTTCTATTACAGAATCTTCTGTAAAATAAAACAAGGTTTTAGTTATTGGAAGCATCACTTCTTTTGGTGAAAAGTTTGATTTTTCATCAAATATTATTTCTTCAATAGTATTTATCTCTGCATACCTAACTACATCTGTATCCGAAAATCTTCCCTTACCTTTTAATTTCACTGGAGCATAGATTTTGTACTCTTCTTGCAGCTTTTTTAAAAAATTATCAAATTCCACATTACTAATTTCAAATCCCATTCGTCAATTCCCTCCTTAGAATTCTTGTAAACCTAACAGCATGTAATCATCGTTGTTATATATTTAACATATCATAAATGTAGAAAATTTAACGTGATACAAATCACGTTATGGTCAAAAAATAAAAAACTGCATTTGCATTATTTTCTGCAAATACAGCTTTCCACTAAACTCCCCTAAAATACATCGACATCACCTTGGGATCTATAACTATTATCTTTTTATGATGAAATTTTATCATACCTTTTTTTTCAAAATTGTTCATGCAGCGTGAAATAGTCTCTCTTGTACTACCAAGCATCTCAGCTAAATATGTTATGCTTATATTCAAGTCAATAACTGTACCTTCTTTTGTCTCCACTCCGTAATCTCTGGACAATTTCCAGAGTTTTGCTGCAAGCTTTTTATCCATTTTTATAGGTACGGTGTTTTTCAATTGCCTGTAGAGTCTTCTTATTTTTTTAGCCATGGAATTAATTATAATATGCGTAAGTTCAAAATCCCCTGCCATTATTTTTAACAAATCATTTCTAAAAAAATACAATATATAACTATCTTCAAAAGCTTCACAACTTATGGATGCAGGTAAATTGTCAAAAATAACTTCATTTATAAATTCTCCTCTTCCTAAAATATATACAACCCTTTTTTGTCCATCTTCTGATATCTTATACATAGTTACTTTTCCACTTAAAACAATATAAATTTTATCTACTTTGTCTTTTTCGCAAAACAATTCTTCACCTTTAGTAAGTTTTATCTTGAAAGCCTTTGCCTGCATCAATTCCAACGTAGATTTATTTATTTTTTCAAATAAGGAAATCCCGATAAAATCATCATCAGAAACTTTTATCATGACTTATACCTTCTGGCTGAGTTTTTCTATACAAATACTTTCCAAGAGGTTTATCTTCAATGAATTTTCCATTAAATATAACCTTATTTCCCCTCAAAAAAGCATGCAGCACTCTTCCCTTCTGTTCAAAACCTTCATAAGGAGTATAATCTACATTTTGCATTTGATTTTTAACACTAATAGTTTTAGAAAAAGCAGGGTCCCACACTACAATATCAGCATCACTGCCCACTGCAATAGTTCCTTTCTGTGGAAAAAGTCCAAATAATTTAGCAGCATTAGTTGAAGTAAGTGCAACCATTTCATTCATACTTATCCTGTTTTTTAGGACTCCATAAGTATACATAAGACCAATTCTATGTTCTACACCTGGAGCCCCATTTGGAATCTTGCTAAAGTCATCAATGCCAATTTCTTTTTGACCTTTATAATTAAAAGAACAGTGATCTGTTCCAATGGTCATTATCTCTCTGGAGCTTATCCCTTTCCACAACGCATCATTATCATATGTTTTTCTAAGTGGAGGTGACATTACATATTTTGCTCCCTCAAAATTATGGCTGTTCTTATCTCCATAGCAGGAATCGTCCAGCAGTAGATACTGAGGACAAGTCTCAGCATAAACCTTTATTCCTCTCTTTTTAGCATCTAGAATACTTAATAAGCCTTCTCTAGTACTTAAATGTACAATATACACCGGTGAATCTGCAATTTCTGCAATATTAAGCAGCCTTGCAATTGCCTCTTTTTCAACTAAAGCAGGTCTTGTCAATGGATGATAATAAGGGGATTTATTTCCCTTTAATTTAGCTTCATTTATAAGTGTTTCTATAATGTCACCATTTTCACAGTGAAAAGTTATCAGGCTCTTTAGCTCTTTGCTTCTTTTTAAAGCTTCAAATATTACACCATCATCTACCTGAAGTGTTTTTTTATAGGCCATATATAATTTAAATGAAGTTACCCCTTCTCTAACCATATCTTCCATTTCACAAGATGTCTTGTCATTCCAATCCGTAATACCCATGTGAAATCCATAATCACAATAGCACATTCCATCTGATTTTTTATGCTGCTTTCTTAAGGCTTCTTTTAACGTCTCTCCCCTATTTTGTGTAGCATAATCTAATATTGTAGTGGTACCTCCAACTAAAGCAGCTTTTGTTCCAGTTTCAAAATTATCTGCAGTTACAGTAGAGCCACTTTCCAAATCAAAGTGAGTATGAGTATCTATGCCACCCGGTAAAATATAGCATCCTTTTACAGATATGACTTCATCTCCACTTTTTTTTATATCATTTCCTATTGAAACAATTCTTTCATCTTCTATTCTTATATCTGAACAATAAGAATCTACAGCAGTTACAATTTTTCCACCTTCAAGTACTATGCCCATAAGCAAAGCCTCCTTTTTATATATTCTAACACAAAGATAATTAGCTTAACTTTTACAGTTTAAAAATAATGCGAAGCAAAGCTTTTCAGAGGACATTTGACAGAGGACAGAGGACAATGAAGGTGAGTTTCCTTCCTTACGTCAGAAAACTAATTTATTTTAAAGCTTGCTTTGCTAACGCAAAACAAGCTTTAAATTTATATAAGTCATCAACATTTCGCTTTAGCGAAATGAGTAATTAAAAATTTAGTTAAAAATTTTTCGTAGTGTAACAGAGAAAAATCCTCCTTCACTGTCCTATGTCAATTGTCCTCTGTCCTCTGAAAAAGTTGCTTCACAATTTTCTTATATTAAGTCAAAATTTCGTATATGCGAAATTTCAACAATTAATTATCTATCTAAAGTAATGACTGTTCCCGTCTTACCTTCAAGAGCATCTTCACCTTTATAAAGCGAAGTAATTATTGACTTATGGCGGGAATTTGACTTTGCAAACATCACTGCTGCTTTTACTTTTGGAAGCATTGACCCTGGGGCAAAATGACCTTCTTCAATATATTTTTCTGCTTCTGCCACCGTAATGTGACTAAGGTCAATTTGATTAGCTTTTTTAAAATTAAGTGATACTTTTTCAACTTCTGTAAGTATCATAAGAATATCTGCATTTACATCTTCCGCAAGCCTTTCAGCTGCAAGATCTTTGTCTATGACTGCTGCAACACCTTCTAATGATCCATCTTCTTTTTGGGCAACAGGAATGCTTCCACCTCCAGCTGCTACGCAAATAGTAGAATCCCACAACACTTTAATTGCCGGGAGTTCAACTATTCTCTTTGGAATTGGTGAAGCCACTACTCTTCTCCAACCTCTTCCAGAGTCTTCTTTCATCACGTAACCTTTTTCTTTCTTAAGTTTTTCCGCCTCTTCCTTACTATAAAAAGTACCTATAGGTTTAGTTGGATTTTTAAATGCAGGATCATTTTTGTCAACTACTGCCTGAGTTATAAGTGTTACCACTGGCACTTTCTTGTTTCTCTTATCTAAAGCCTTTCTTAGTGACTGCTGAATGTGATATCCTATATATCCCTGACTCATGGCACTGCATACGTCAAAAGGCATGGATGGTGTAACACTACTAGCTGCTTCTGATGCAAGCAAAATTCTTCCCACTTGAGGACCATTTCCATGAACTATTACAAGTTCATATCCCTTACAGCTTATATCTGCAATATATTCACAAGTTTTTTTTATTACTTCTAATTGTGCCTCCGCTGTAGCTTTCGTACCAGGTTCCTGAAGTGCATTTCCACCTAATGCTATAACCAATTTACAAAATCCCATTATAATTCCCCCATATAATTATTTAGTCACATAGGATATTGGAATAAGCGCATACATTGCTGCACATTTTACTAATTCATCTTTCCATGTCTTTTCATTAGGTGCATGTGCTTGATCTTCGTGGCCTGGTCCAAAACCTATACATGGTATTTTATATCTTCCCATAATGGAAACTGCATTTGTAGAAAATGTCCATTTATCTACCTTTGGTTCACTCTTAAATAAATCCTTATAGCAAGTTACAACATTTTGACATACTTTATGATCTTCAGGCAGTACCCAGGTTGGGAAGAAACATTCCGTTGGATACTTTAATCCTGTATAAGAAGGTCTTTCATAAGTGTACATTTCAACTTCAGCCTTTGCAGCCTTAACTGAAGGTAAATTCTTAATCTGATCAATTGCATACTCCCAGGTTTCACCAGCAGTAAGCCTTCTGTCAACAGAAATACTACATCCATCTGCTACAGCACATCTTGAAGGTGATGAAAAGAATATTTCAGATACGGTTAATGTACCCTTTCCTAAAAATTCATCATTGATTAATTTTTCATTTAAATCCTTTAGCTCATTTAATATAGGAGCCATTTTAAAAATTGCATTATCTCCTCTTTCCGGTGCAGAACCATGACAGCTAATTCCATGGGTTGTAACTTTTATCTCCATTCTTCCTCTATGTCCTCTATATATATTTAATGAAGTTGGTTCTGTTATAACTACAAATTCCGGCTTTACTTTATCTTCATTGACTATATACTGCCAGCATAATCCATCACAATCTTCTTCTTGAACAGTACCTGTTACTACTAATGTATAATCTCCTTCAAGTCCAAGATCTTTAATTATCTTACCTGCATAAACCATGGAGGCCATTCCTCCCTCCTGGTCTGTGACACCTCTTCCTAAAATAACCTCATCATCTTCATAGCCTTCATAAGGATCGTATTTCCATAGATTTCTATCACCTATCCCTACTGTATCTATATGAGCATCCATGGCAATTAGGTGTTTTCCATGTCCTATATATCCAAGTACATTGCCCATGGGATCTATTTCTACTTTGTCAAAACCTACTTTTTCCATTTCCTGTTTTATTCTAAGTATAACTTTTTCTTCTCCACAGCTTTCACTTGGAATTTGAGCCATGTCCCTTAAAAATCTACATATTTCAGGTTTATACTTTTCTGCCATATCCAATATTTTTTCTTTATTCAAATCTAATGCCATTTAAAATTCCCCCTATTTTATCTATCTTTAGAAACGCTTCCAGAGATCTTGTGCAAGTTCCCTGCTTCTTGCCATAATCCTTTCCTCGTCAACGCCTACAAGTTTTCTATCTTCCATAATAACTTTACCATTTATAATGGTTGTATCTACACAGCGTCCATTAATGCCAAATAATAAGTGTGAATTAATATTGTTTTCATTTATTGGTGTAGGTGCATTGTAATCTACAATAATTATATCTGCAAGAGCACCTTCTTTTAAAATGCCAATTTTTCCATCAATAAATCTTTCAACAATTTTTCTATTATTATAGAAAAGCATTTCTGGAATTTCAGTCCAAGCTACAGTAGAATCTCCAGTAGCATGTTTATGAATAATATTTCCAACTTTATAAGATTCCATCATATCTGAAGTATAGCCATCTGTACCAAGGCCTAATAGAATTCCTTTTTCATACATTTTGAGTACAGGAGATACACCTACAGCATTACCCATATTAGATTCAGGATTGTGAACAACTATTGCATTTTTTTCTTTAATCAAATCTAGTTCTTCATCCGAAACATGAATACAGTGGACTAAAATTGTCTTATCAGAAAGTGCTCCTGCATCATACCATCTCTGTACAATGCCCTTACCATATTTTTGTTTAGTTATCTCTAGATCCTGTATGCCCTCTCCTGTATGAACATGAAAACCTGTATTTAAATTTTCTATGGCATCCATACATTTTTCCAAAGTTTTATCTGAAATTGTCATAGAAGCATGAAGTCCAAACATACCTTTAATCATGTCATCTTTTTTATCATTACAATACTTAATGAAGTCCACATTTTCAGCAATACCTTCATCAGTAATTTTTTCTCCATCTCTATCTGAAGTTTCATAACATAAGCTGCTTCGGATACCTACCTTTTCTGCAGCCTCAGCTATTTTAAATAAACTACCTTTAACTGAATAAGCACTTGCATGGTGATCAAAAGCAGTTGTAACACCATTTCTAACTTCATCAATCATCGGTACAATAGCACTATAATAAATATCCTCTGGAGTTAATACCTTATCGAGTCTCCACCACAATCCTGTAAGTATGTCCATAAGATTTTTTGCTGGAGGACTGTCATTAGCCATCCCCCTAGCAAAAGTACTATAATAATGCATATGGGTATTAATAAATCCTGGCATAACAAGCCTACCCTTTGCATCAATAAATCTTGCATCTTTATATTTTTTCTTCAATTCTTCTGTCAAGCCAATTTCAATAATTTTATTTCCGGAAGCAGCAATACATCCATTATCAATAATTGGTCTAGCATCATCTCTAGTAATAAGCTTACCATTTCCTATTAATAGCATATATTTTCCCTCCTAAGTTTTAATATTAGGTCACAGCATATAACTGTACTTATCTATGCAACTTTTAATTATACATTCCATTTCTTTTGAGATAATATTTTCTTCACCAATAGTGTACATAGCAATTTTGCCGCTTTCCTCTCTAACTTTACAAATGCCTTTTTTAATATCAATAACACAAAATCCCTTATTTGTACTATTTTCAAAGTCATTTTCATTCCAGAAGACTGTCACTTTATCTTTATATGGATTTCCCTTATATGGACAGAAAACTCCACAATTTCCACATTCGTTGCACATACCATCTAAATGTATAACCTGACGAGAAGACGAAAATCCTCCTCCTACATTAATAGCTACATTTGCCCTATTTGGACAAACATCAACGCACAATTCGCAAATATTGCTGCAGGAAAGGCATCTTTTATATTCTTCTTCACAGCTTTTAGGATCCTTTAGTATACCCTTTCTGCTATATATTTGTTTTTCATCTATATGGATAACTTTTTTCTCAAAATCATTGTTCAATTTTTCTTTTGACAATATATTCTTGGCAACTGCTTTTCCATCTGCTATTGCCTTGACAATAGTAGCCGGTCCGCATTTAGCATCACCTGGAATATATACATTGGAAATATTAGTTTCACAAGCTTCATTCAGTTTTGGGAAATCCTTAGAATCTAATTCTATTCCATTTCTTTTTAATAAATCACTATCCACTTTTTCTCCTACGGCAGCAATAACCGTATCTGCATCTAATACAACCTCTTTGCCAGTTGAAACAGGACTTCTTCTACCTGAAGTATCTTTTTCTCCTAATATCATCTCTTCACAAAGCAATTTATTATCTTTAATAGCTATGGGTGCAAGAAGTTCTTTAAATACAATGCCATCAGAAATAGCTAACTTTAATTCTTCAGAATCTGCAGGCATATATTCCTTGGTCCTTCTATATACAATTGAAACAGTCTCCACTCCAGCTATTCTCTTAGCTGCCCTTGCTGCATCCATTGCTACATTTCCGCCTCCAATAATGCAAACATGTTTTCCTAAATTAATGTTTTCTTTTTCTGCTTTATATCTTTCAAGAAACGCAATGGCATTCACTGCTCTTTCCTTACCTTCTTTTAAAGATAACTTTCCTGGTTTCCAGGCACCTATTGCTAAGATAATATAATCATATTTTCCTTTCAATTCATCTATATTAAAATTTCCATTAATTCCAAATTCAAATTTCACTCCTTGTTTCTTTACAAGCTCAAAATCCTGGTCAATCATCTCAGATGGAATTCTAAAATCCGGGATAACATACCTCACTACACCATAAGGTTTTTCTTTTTTATCCATTACAGTTACATCCATACCATTTCTTCTCAAGAAAAGAGCTGTTGAAAGTCCTGCAGGACCTGCACCTATAACTGCTACTTTTTTATTACTTCTTATATTCTGAGGTTTGATATTTTTAATGTACTTCTTCTCAGCATTTAAGACAGCAATTTTTTTCATATCTCTAATTAAAACAGATGAATCGTAGTCCAATCTAGTACACTTAAACTGGCAATTGTGATTACAAATAGTTGCTGTAATTGCCGGTGACGCATTGTCCTTAGCAATTATAGAAAAGGCTTCATCATATTTCTTTTTACCTACTAAGGCCACATATTCAGGAATTTGCTGATTTATAGGACATCCTATGCTGCAAGGTGCTGTCATGCAATCATAAGTAGGAAGTTCTACAGAAAGTTTTCTACTTCCTACAGTTCTTGAGTTTTTAAGATGATGATCATCTTTTAAAGCTTCTTCTGCCAATTTTGATAGCATATCTGTATCTATTCCTGAGAATTTACCTTTAAGCTTTCTCTCTACCTTCTGAGCCATTTGCGTTATTCTCTCATATCCACCTGGCTTTAAGATAGTGGTTGCAAATGTCACCGGCTGAATTCCTGTAGTTAAAATTTTATCCACATTAAAGAAATCTGCTCCTCCTGAATAGGATACCTGTAAATCTCCACCAAATTCTTCAGCTAATCTACTTGCCAAGGATATTGTAAGAGGGAAAAGAGAACGTCCTGACATATACATTTCTTCTCCAGGTAATTCTTTGTTTTCAATTTTTACTGGTAAAGTATTAGTAAGTTTAACTCCTATTTCTAAATTCAACGTCTTTGCAGTATCTTTCAAACGCTGGAGCATTGTCACAGCGTCCCCATACTGTAAGTCATTTTTAAAATGATCTCCATTTAAGGTTATATAACCATATCCCATTGTGTTAAGCGTATTTCTAACAAATTTTTCTCCTAAAAGAGTTGGATTCATCTTTATAAAAACATTTAAATTCTTTTCTTTTAGTAAATAATTTGATATCTTTTCTATTTCCTCTGGAGGACATCCATGCAGCGTAGATACTGTAATGGACGAACAGACAATTGGGGATATTTCTTCTAAATCTTTTTCATTAAAATTGGAGAACAAATTCATATGAGAAATAATTACTTTTTTACACTCATTCCATACTTTTGTATTAGAAGCATTTCTCATGCCTTCAATATAGTTATTCATTTTAGGAGATTTAATGCCATCTAAATCATATCCTACACTCATGTTAAACATGAAATCTCTTTGCTTACTTAAATTAAGTTCCTTCATTAAAATATGAAGCAGGAACCAAGCTTTTATATACTCACAGAAAGCCTCAGATACTTTTAGTTCCGTAGACCATTCCACATTGTAGCATTCATCTTGTGCACAAATACAAGGTTTAGCTACTGCTAGATCTTCTCCATCAATAACCTGTACTGTTTTTAATTCAATAAATCGGCTCCCAGTTAAATAGGCAGAAACAATGTTCTGAGTCAATTGAGTGTTTGGCCCAGCAGCAGGTCCAAGGGGTGAAGATAGATTTTCACCAAACACTTCAATTGATTTTTCACTTTCATTTTTATAAAATTTATCTTTATGAATTCCAAAAATAGATCCCTTTTCTTTTAATTCTTTTATAACCCAAATAATCATTTTTTCAAAAGAAATAGGGTGCATTCTATCACTCATTTATATTCCCCCTAAGATATACTTTTACATTTTATTTTGCTAAAAATCTCGGTGGCTTTGAATCAATAATCTCTGTAAGTGTTTTTACAGGATCTTTCACCTTACTTAAGAAAATCATTGAAGCAACAATGTAAGGTTTATATCCTGCTTGTTTATAAAGTTCTTCACGATAACGATCAAATACCGAAGCAGCTACTTCACCCTGCTTACAACTTACTCCCGTAATATCTGCAGGTAAACAGTGCATATATAATGCTTTAGAATCTTTAGTGAGCTTCATCATTTCTTCTGTGCATTCCCAGTCCTTATAATTTGCATTTTGATTTAAGAGTTCTTTTTCAAGTACCTCTATTTCATCAAATTTACCTTCTCCATATAAGTTAGTACGCTTTTCCATTGCTGCAAATGGAGCCCAACTCTTTGGATAAACTATATCTGCATTCTCAAAAGCTTCTTTCATGGAGTTAGTTTTAATAAATTTACCTCCACTTATCTCAGCATTTCTTCTTGCAACATTCTCTACTTCTGGCAATATATCGTATCCCTCAGGATGTGCAAGTGTAACTTCCATACCCATTCTCGTCATTAAACCAATAATTCCTTGAGGCACGGATAATGGTTTGCCATAGGAAGGAGAATATGCCCAGGTCATAGCTAGTTTTTTACCTTTAAGATTTTGAGCTCCACCAAAATGATGAATTAAATGGAGTAAATCAGCCATACATTGAGTTGGATGGTCTATATCGCACTGAAGATTTACAAGAGTAGGACGCTGTCCAAGTATCCCAGCTTTATATCCCTCTTGAACTGATTCTGATACTTTATGCATATACTTGTTTCCTTTGCCTATAAACATATCGTCCCTAATGCCTATAACATCTGCCATAAAAGAAATCATATTTGCTGTTTCACGAACAGTTTCTCCATGGGCAATCTGCGATTTTCCTTCATCAAGGTCTTGAACCTCCAGGCCAAGTAAATTACATGCACTTGCAAAACTAAATCTTGTTCTTGTAGAATTATCACGAAACAGGGAAATTGCTAGTCCACTATCAAATATACGCGGTGATATATTATTCTCCCTCATCTGACGTAAAATATCAGCAACTGTAAAAACTGCTTTAAGTTCTTCGTCTGTTTTTTCCCAGGTTAAAAAGAAATCATTACTATACATATTTTTATAATCTAGTTTCTTTAAATTTTGAATAAGTTCTTTTAATTTTTCCATAAGATATGCCTCCTAATTGCAATGATTGAATTAGTATATTTTAAAATTTTAATATAAACAAAGTTCTTGGCATCAGATGGAGTTTTGGCTCCACCTGATGCTTAGAAATCGTTATCCAGGGACGTAGCTGCTCTTTGCTCCCACTTGGATAAGGGTAGTATTAGAGCAGGTAGTCATCGGATAAATATATTTTATCTTAGATATGGTATATTTTAAAGTTGGACTAACTAGTTAGTATAATTCGATTTTATAATAATAAAATATCTTTGTCAACATTAAAATATTTTTCTTTTAAAGTAAAATAATGTCTAATATTACTTACAGTTTGCATATTGTACAATTTCTTCTTAATTATAATGTTGACAAAATGCCATTAATATTATTAGAATAAATTATACTAACTGGTAAATCCATCTTATATTTACAATACACTACAATGCTTTGCTATAATGTGTTTACCTATTACTTGTCAGGTACAGGCATCTTAGATATCAGGTTCAACTCTTACTCCCTTAAAAAACAAAACCAAAACTCATCATTTTTATTAATTTCTTTCATGGTATAAGGTAGAGTATTAGAGTAGATAGTCATTAATTCAACTTTTGCAGTTTTCTTAAAGAACAAAGTAAAAAGTTCAAATATCAAATAAGGATAATTTTCTTCCTAATGTCAGAAAATATTAAAATTATAGATTTCCTGAGGTACGATGGAAATCATCTTTATCTGTTCTTTGCTATTTGAACTTTGTTATTTTCAAAAACTTTGCTTCGCAAGTTTTTAATATTAAGTCAAACTTTCATATGTGCAAAAGTTGAATTATTAAATAAATTTAATAGGGGGTTTTACAAATGTCAGAACAATCTGTAAAAAATGTAGACAAAGTAAACGAAATGCTTCCTCTTCCAAAACTTTTTACCTTAGGACTCCAACATGTACTTGCAATGTATGCAGGTGCTGTAGCCGTACCTTTACTCATTGGTGCTTCTGTAGGTTTGACACCCAGACAATTAGAACTTTTAGTAGCTGCAGATTTATTTACTTGTGGTATCGCAACTTTAATTCAAGCAATTGGCATAGGCCCTTATGTAGGCATTAAACTACCTGCAATTTTAGGATGTACCTTTGCTGCTGTTGGTCCACTTATCATTATCGGCAAAAGTTATGGGATGCCAACAGCCTATGGTTCCATAATAGTAGCAGCACTTGTTGTGGTATTAATTGCACCAATATACGGAAAAGTGTTAAGATTTTTTCCGACAGTTGTAACAGGTACAGTAGTCACTATGATAGGTCTTTCTCTAATTAACGTGGGCATTAATAGCATTGGTGGTGGTTCAGGCGCTAAAGATTTTGGAAGTATCTCCAACCTTCTACTAGGCACATTTGTAATGATAGTTGTTATATTTTCCAATAAGTTCTTTAAAGGATTTTTTCAAGCAATTTCTGTTTTAAATGGTATTATTTTAGGCACAATAGTTGCTGCATTTATGGGAAAAGTAGATTTCTCAGTAGTTGCGAGTGCAAAATGGATAAGCCTTGTTCGTCCATTAAATTTCGGTATACCAAAATTTAATCTTGCCTCTATCATTATGATGACCTTTGTCATGCTTACAGTAATGATCGAATCAACAGGCACATATCTTGGAATAGGTAGAATATGTGAAAGAAAGATTACAGAAAATGACATTGTACGAGGTCTTAGAGCTGAAGGACTTGCAACAATTCTAGGTGGTATCTTCAATTCTTTCCCTTACACAACATTCAACCAAAATTTGGGACTCCTAGCTTTAAGTAAAGTAAAAAGTCGTTTTGTTGTAATCGTTTCCGGTATTATTCTCATATGTCTCGGATTGATCCCTAAATTTGCAGCTTTAGCTACAATCATCCCACAGCCTGTTATAGGTGGAGCTACAACTATAATGTTTGCAATGGTAGCCGTAGCCGGTATACAAATGCTCTCAAATGTAGACTTCGACAAGAATTCAAACATGCTGGTTGTTGCCTGCTCTATTGGCATAGGTCTTGGAGTTACTATTGTTCCTACTATACTTGATCATACTCCTCAATTTTTCAAGTCAATCTTCAGTAGTGGTATAGTTTCTGCATCTGTAGTTGCAATAATTCTCAATGCATTTTTAAATCACGGTGAAAAAAATGTTACTAATATTGAAGTCTCCTCTGAAAATACTCCACAAAAATATTAGTAGCGCTTGTTAAAAGCACGTAATCTACTATTTAAAACCATTCATGTCAATATATTGACATGAAGATAATTCAGAATTATAATAAAAGTGGATTAACTAGTTAGTAATATTTATTTAAAACCAATTTGCTCGTAAAAATTTACGATTTGGAGGCGACTTGTTGTTGAAATGGATTGTTAATAATAAAAAAGATGTTAAGGCACATACACCTTTATTAAGTAAAAAAAATTTATGTGAAGTTAAAACTTTTCATGAAAGTTTTGAACAATATAAAAAAACTCCTCTTGTTAAGTTAGATGGATTGGCAAACTTTTTAGGACTATCTAATGTTTTTGTAAAAGATGAATCTCTTCGTTTTGGATTAAATTCATTTAAAGTGCTAGGAGCTTCTTATGCCATCGGAAAACATCTTGCACAAAAATTAGACAAGAATATATCAGAACTTCCTTTTTCAGTACTAAAATCTGAGAAAGTAAAAAGTGATTTAGGGAACCTTACTTTTGTTGCCACTACAGATGGCAATCATGGACGTGGAGTCGCCTGGATGGCAAAACAACTGGGATACAAGTGTATTGTGTACATGCCTAAAGGAAGCACTCAAAACAGATTAAATAACATAGCTGAATTTGGTGCAGATGTCAGTATAACTGATTGGAATTATGATGATGCAGTACGTTTTACAGCTAAGCAAGCTTCTAAAAATGGGTGGGAAGTCATTCAAGATACATCTTGGGAAGGATATACTGAAATTCCTACATGGATCATGAAAGGATATTCTACTTTAGCGCAAGAAGCTATTGAACAGTTACATGGAACTGTTCCAACTCACGTATTTTTACAAGCAGGTGTAGGAGCCTTTGCTTCAGTTATAGCAAGCGTATTTGTTTCTGCATTTGAAAAAAATCCACCAAAAATTATTATCGTAGAACCTGAAAAAGCTGATTGTTTTTATAAATCCTGCAAAGCAGGTAAAATTGAGGCCGTCACAGGAGAAATGAATACGATAATGGCTGGACTTGCCTGTGGTGAACCGAGTCCTATGGGCTGGAATATCTTGAAATACTGTGCTGATGCATTTGTGTCAGTTCCTGATTGGGTAACAGCAAGAGGAATGCGTGTCTTAGGAAATCCTCTTAAAGGTGATAATAGAATAATCTCTGGGGAATCAGGAGCTGTAACAGCAGGACTCCTATCCATTTCTTCAGAGGATAAATATAAGGACTTACGTGAAACATTAAAACTTGATGAAAATTCTAACGTTTTACTCATTAGTACAGAAGGAAATACTGATCCAAAGGTATATAGAAACATTACTTGGGATGGTGACTATCAGAGTTTAATATAGGGTTGACAAATGAAAAATAAACTTATACTCCGCATGTTTTTACAACCACAAGCCCGGTTAAACATTTTGATAAGTCTAAGCAGAAAATTTATACAAATCTAAGGACTTTTGAAAACTCGTACCCCAAACAATTCAAAAGTCCTAAGTTTTGTATATAAATTTTCCACTAAGACTTATATACAAAATGTTTAAATGTGCTTGTTTATTGTAAAAATATTTCTACGTATAAGTTTATTTTTATATAGTGATTACTAAACTTTCACACATGTAAAGTTTTTGAGTTGAAAGTTGAGTTCATTCTAATTGAAATTTTGAAAAAGAGGTAATTTAAATGTTAGACATTTTAATAAAAAATGGTTTAATTGTAGATGGTACAAATACTGCTCCTTATCATGCAGATATGGGAATCAAGGATGGCAAAATAATAAGTATAGAGAAAAATCTATTAAGTGAAGCAAATGACGTTATTGATGCCTCTAGATTAATAGTTTGTCCAGGCTTTATTGACGTGCACAGCCATAATGATCTAGTGCCTTTTACTTGTGAAAACCTTAGAAATTCAAAGTTACTTCAAGGGGTTACTACTGAACTCGTGGGTCAATGTGGCTTAGGGATTTTTCCCTATATAGAAAGTCAGGATAATGCATGGAAAAATTATGTTGTTGGAATAGTTGGAGGTGCTGATCTAAAATGGCACTTTTCTGACCTGAATGAGTATATGGCTAAAATCAATTCAATGGGATTAAAAAACAATTACGCTTCATTAATTTCCCAGGGTGCTGTCAGAACAAATGTAATGGGATTTGACCCTAGAATACCTACGCAATGTGAAATTGACCACATGTGCAGGTTAGTAGATAATGCTATGAGAAAAGGTGCTTTTGGAATGTCTCTAGGTCTTCAATATATGCCTGGTATTTTTAGCTGTAGAGATGAATTAATTGCTATGTGTAAAGTTGTAAAAAGTTATAATGGGATTGTTATGGT
Source organism: Clostridium coskatii (assembly GCF_001675205.1). Taxonomy (NCBI): domain Bacteria; kingdom Bacillati; phylum Bacillota; class Clostridia; order Eubacteriales; family Clostridiaceae; genus Clostridium; species Clostridium coskatii. Next base: position 58,239 of record NZ_LROR01000056.1, read on the forward strand.
TCATGTTAGAAATCACGATAACACTATAAATAATGCTTTAGAAGAAATTATATCAATTGCCAGAGAATCTAAGGTAAAGCTTCAGATTTCCCATATGAGATCTTATAATTCAAGTGAATTAGGCTTGAATGCTGATTCACTTATTAAAATTGTACAAAAAGCAATTGATGATGGTATAGACATTACTTTTGATGAACATCCCTATCTTTCCGGCAGTACCTTAATGACTCAACTTTTACCACCCTGGCTTACAAAAGAAGGAGAAGGTACCTTATTAGAAAAATTAAAGGATGTTCAAGTATTAAATAGAGTTAAAAATGAACTTTCTAATACAAAAATCCATTACCCTGCATGGGATAATTACAGTGCAATAGCTGGTTGGGATGGTATTCTAATCACTTCACTTAAAAAAGATAAAAATTTGAAGTACATTGGAAAAAACGTTGGAGATATTTCAAAAAACTTGGGAATACATCCGGTAGACTTTATATCTAAACTACTTATTGAAGAAAATGCAGGAGTTGGAATAGTTACCTTAAATATATTTTCAGAAGAAGACACTATAAAACTCATACAACATCCCCTACAGATGGTATGTTCAGATAGTATACCTGCCGGTGTTCCACATCCACGTTTCTATGGTAATTATCCTCTTTTTATAGGTAAATTTGTGCGAGAAAAAAAGGCTATTAGCCTTGAAAATGCCATATACAAATCAACGCTATTCCCTGCAGTTACATTGGGTTTAAAAGATATAGGTAAATTAGCTCCTAACAATATGGCAGACATCACTATATTTGATTTTGACAAAATCATAGGTTATGAAGATTACAATAATCCAACTAAATCGCCTATTGGTGTAAAATATGTATTGTTAAACGGAAAACTTGCTGTAAAAAATGGAGTTGTATGCAAAGGTAATTATGGTAGAGTTATAAGGCACACGTAATTATATTAAGTTAAGAATTAAGGATTAAAAATTAATAGTTACTGATATCTTAATTTAATATTATATTTTCCATAAATTTATTTTATTACCACACGATATAATATATATAACATGCAGTTAATGACTACAATTATACTTACAGAAACTTAATGGGAGGGACATTATGGAAATAAAATTGGATTATAAAAATACAAGTAACAAAATCGTTAGCGATCCTTATAATAATAAAGTTTGCAATGATTTTAAGTCATGTATTTATCAATTGAAACCATATTTAAAAACCTTTTCTATAAGTGCAAAATTCTATAGTGATTCTAATTGAAATTTTAACTTATACATAAAATATACTAACAAAATTGAAATTACACTTAAAAACTTTTTTCATAAGTCTTAGTGAGGTATTTTAGAAAATCTTAGAAGATTATATATGTCTGAGGTACGAGTTTATATAATCTTCTTTAGATTTTCTAAATACTGAACTTTAGACTTATAAAAAGTTTTTAGTGTAATGAAATTTGTTAGTATATGCCTGGTATAAGTAAACTTTTTACTTAGAAGCTAAATCCCATTGCTTTCAAGGAAATCACGAAGTAAATTCATACATACAATCTTTCTATATTCTGCTGAAACCCTTCCTTTTATAGGGATAATAACCTTATCATATGCTGCAAGGTACTCTTTCTTAACAGTTTTTGCTTCTTCAATAGTCTTGCCAATGAGCATTCTATCAATAACTGGCAGTCTTATAACAACATCTTTAACTGCGCCAAAGGCTGTACTGCAATTACAAATTTTATTATTTTCTACATTAAGGATACCAGCAAAAGATACCCTGGAAATTGCTAAGGCATTTCTTGCCCCTACCTTCTTATAATAATAATTGTCAAATCCTTCTTTATTCATAAGAACTTCAACAAGCAGTTCATCTTTTTTGAGGGAAGTCTTTTTTCTACCAAGATAAAATTCATTAATAGGAATAATCCTCTCCTCTTTACTACTTACAATACGCAGTTTAGAATCCGTAACAAAAAAGATAAGTGCACTATCTGCTTTAGGTGAGCCATTACATATATTACCGCCAACAGTACCTAAATTTCGAATTGCAGGTGCTGCAATTTGTGATACTGCTTCTTTTAAAATAGCAGGAGTCAATTCATTTTCAATAATATCCGTAAAAGTACACCCCGCACCGATGTGAATATACTTTTCATCCTCTACTATATTTTTCATCTCAGATACTTTATTTAAGAACAAATATCTAGCATTTTCATCTGCCTTAATCATTAAATCCGTACCTCCTGCATAAGGAGTGACCTCCTCTTTTGCAAGAATATCCAATGCTTCCTTTAAAGATGATGGTCTATAACTATTTACCATAAACCTTTCCCCTCCTTTGCTGCAATACTAATAGCTTTAACAATAGCATTATAGCCAGTGCATCTACATAGATTTCCAGAAATACCTTCTCTAATCTCTGCTTCTGTAGGATCTGGATTTTTAGAAAGTATGCATTCAGATGCAAGTATCATACCTGGAATACAAAAACCACACTGTACAGCACTAACAGAAGCATATGCCTTATCAAGGACTTCAAAACGTTTGGTTTCACGATATCCTTCAATAGTCATAACCCTACTGCCTTCTATACTGCCTACTGCTACCATACAGGAATTAACTAGTTTGCCATCAAGTATAACAGAACAGGCACCACATTCACCTTCCTTACAGCCGCACTTTACACCAGTAATGTGTAATTCATTTCTAAGTACATCAAGCAAACGCTCGCTTCCCCTGGCAGTAGATGTAACTTCTTTTTCGTTAAGAATAAATTTTATCATTACTTAAGCACCTCCTGCAAAACCTTCATAGTATCCTCTTGAGTAAATGGAGCTTTATTCAAATTTACGTCAAGTGCATTTTCCATAGCTTCCACATATGCTGGAGCTGCACCAACAAGAGGAAGTTCACCAGCACCTTTAGCTCCATATGGGCCACAGTTATATGGATTATCTACTATTTCAGTTACAAGATTCGGAACATCTACTGCTGTAGGAATGATATAATCACTATAGCTATTATTACGGATTACGCCTTTATCATTGCATTGCATCTGCTCCATTGAAGCATATCCAATGCCTTGAAGAAAACCTCCCTGCATCTGTCCTTGTATGATGTTCATGTCAATAGGAACACCAACATCAAAAATACCCCATGCTCCAGTTACCTTTGTAATAGCAGTAAGTGTGTCCACCTCCACTTCAATAACATTAACAGACCAGGAAAAAGTCGGATATGCATCTCCTTTGAATTTTTCAAGACTAAATGGAATTATAAAGTCGGGCTCCACAAAATGTTCTTCCACAATCTGTTCTTCTCCAGTTTTCCATTCTCCTTTCAGTTTCTCTGCTGCACGCCTAAGCAATTCTCCAACTACCATTAAAGAACGGCTTGCTACAGTAGGCCCTGAGTCAGGTACATGGTCTGTATCCGGATTATTTATAAGCACCTTATCATAAGAAATGCCAAGGGTATCTGCAACAATTTTAGAAAAAGTAGTTTTGATACCCTGACCTATATCTGAGTTGCTTACTAAAAGTTCCACTGTATCATCTACATTTTTTCTAATTTTTACAACAGCTTTTATGAGATCACGTTCTCCACTTCCTGTAAAACCACATCCATGGAAAAATAATGACATACCAATGCCCTTTCGGTATCGTCCCTTTTGATTTTTATACATCTGACGTTTTTTACGATAGTCAGCAAGTTCATCAGCTCGCTTGATCATTTCAGGCAGCGATACATGGAAATGATACTTTCCACTTGTAGAAGTAGAATCGCCCTGTTTAACAATATATTTTTCCTTCAGTTCAAGGGAGTCAACGCCCATTTTCTTTGCAATGTGATCCATCATCATCTCTACTGCAAAGAAAGTCTGTGGAGCACCAAAACCACGATATGCACCGCAAGGTACTGTATTTGTCTTAACTGCACGTCCTACAACACGCAAGTTTTCTACCCTATATACGCCGTTTGCACAAATTACTCCACGCTGTAAAACAACAGGAGAAAGGGTTGTATATGCACCACTGTTGAACAATATGTCAATATCCATACCTGTAATTTCACCATCTTTAACTGCTACTTTATAAGTACAGATAGATGGGTGACGTTTTGAAGTAAACTCCATGTCTTCACGTCTATCAAATATTACTTTCACTGGTTTATTTGCCTTTTTAGCTGCCACTGCAGTTTGACATGCAAGTATAGAAGGAAAGTCTTCCTTACCTCCAAAGCCTCCCCCAGTAACATCCTGAATAATCTGAATATTTTTTTCATCATATCCTAAAGCTTTGGAAACCGCACCGTACACATAGTAAGGACACTGCATAGAACCACGTATTGTCATTCGCCCATCATGCGGATAAGCAATTATACCCTGAGTTTCAAGATATGCCTGTTCCTGATAACCAGTTTGAAATGTTTCAACAAAAACCTGATCAGCTTCTTTTAAAGTCTTAGAAATGTCTCCTTTTTCACACTTGTAATGGAAGAAGACTGTATTAGATTTTTGCATATCCAAAACGGGAACCTGTTCTTCATATACTACAATAATTTCGCTTAAAATTCTATTGACTTCTTTAAGGCTAGGTCCCACAACCATCAAAATAGGTTCACCTACATATTCCACAGTATCTTCAGCATAAACGGGTGTATCATTTTCCACAATTGCAACACGATTTACACCTGTTACATCATTTTTGTCAACAACAAAGTAACCATCAGGTAACTTAGGAATACTGATATTAGTGATTTTTGCCCTTGCCTTTGTGGAATGCAATAGTTTGCCGTAAAGCATATCATCCATCACATGATCATCTACATAAAGGGCATGGCCACTTATTTTTAACTCATGATCTTTTTTCTTTACAGACTTACTAATATTTTTCATACAATACCTCCCTATATTCAATTCATAAAAAAGTAATATACTATTTTTTTAGTTTTTTATAAAATGTACCCTTTAACGGCAGTTGACTACGGAATTTACCATCTAATCTATAATATGCATGAGAACAAGCTGGCGCTGTGGGAATCAAACATAATTCTCCACAACCTTTTGCTCCGTAAGCCTCAGGAATCTTTCCTTTACTTTGTACAAGAATAACTTCGAGTTCTGGAGCATCTGTTGATCTCATAAGTCCTAGTGTACCTAGCTTTGTCTTAGGATAGCCGCCTTCAACTTTAAATTCTTCTGTTAGAGCATATCCAAGCCCCATAACAATACCACCTTCAATTTGTCCTTCAACAGCCTGAATATTGACAGGTGTTCCAACGTCATAAGCTGCAACTACTTTTTCCACTTTTCCTTCTTCATTTAAGATAACAACCTGAGCCCCATAACTATAGCTTACATGGCTTACTGGATTTTTCTTTGGAGATCCCATTGGATCTGTCTTTGCAGAATATTCACCATAAAATTCTCTTCCTTCTAAATCAAAAAGAGTCAATCCTTTGTCCAATTCTGCTTTTAATTTTTCAGATACACGCCTTACAGCTTCTCCAGTTACCACAGTCTGTCTAGATGCGGTACTAGTTCCTGAATCAGGTGTATGAAAGGTATCTGCTCTTTCATGAACAGTAAGTGCTGGATTTAAACCTGTTGTTTCACATAATATGGTAGTACACATTGTTGCAATTCCTTGTCCCATACAAGCTGCAGAAGTTTTAATATGAACTTTTCCATTTTCTACAGATAAAATGCAACGACCAATATCCTTATTTCCCACTCCAGTCCCACTGTTTTTAAAAGCTATGGCAATTCCTGCATAAGGATTTGATTCATATACATCTTTAACAGCTTCCAAACATTCTACCATAGCAACACTTTCATCTGCTATTTGACCATTTGGAAGTACCTGTCCTGGACGGATTGCATTACGGTAACGTATTTTCCAAGGTGAAATACCCACCATCTCTGCCAATAAATTAATATTGTTTTCAGTAGCAAAACAGCTTTGTGTTACACCAAAGCCACGAAATGCTCCAGCAACCACATTATTTGTATAAACTGACATACCTAAAATGTCAATATTCTGATAATTATATGGTCCTGCTGCATGAGTACATGCTCTTTGTAATACAGGTCCACCAAGGGATGCATAGGCACCTGTATCTGCAATAATTACACCTTTCATAGCTGTTAAATATCCATTTTCATCACAAGCTGTTGTAAATTCCATTTCCATTGCATGACGTTTAACATGATAATCTAAACTTTCCTGTCTTGAAAACTTTACCTTCACTGGTTTTTTTGTGTACCATGCCATTAATGCTGCAAGATGCTGAACACTCATATCTTCCTTACCGCCAAATCCTCCTCCAACGAGCTGGGAATGACAGTGTACTTTTTCCTTTGGAATTTTAAGCATATTTGAAATTTCACGCTGCTCGTCGTAAACAGATTGTGAGCCAGAATAGAGTAAAATACCATCTTCTCCTTCAGGTGCTGCAATTGCGCACTCTGGTTCCATAAATCCATGTTCCTGAAATGGCGTTTTATATTTTCTTGTCACTACATATTTAGATTTTTTGATTGCTTCATCCGCATTTCCACGTTGAAGAATAGAACGACTCATAATATTTCCATCTGAATGAATTAAAGGTGCATCTGCTCTTAGGGCATCTTCAGGAGAAGTAATTGGCTCCAATTCCGTGTATTCTACATCAACTAGTTTGCACACTTCATCCAGCTTATCCTTATGATAAGTTGCCACAAGCGCCAGTGAATCTCCTATATATCTGGTTGTCCCACCTTCTGGAATCATTACATCCCAATCCTGTTTTATGTGTCCAATAATATCATTTGGAACATCCTTTGCCAGTAAAATTTTCACACAATCCGGATGAGCTTCTGCCTTGCTTATATCAATTTTATTTACAATAGCCCTTGGATATTTAGATCGAACTGTTTTAGCATAAATCATTCCAGGCAGTTCCATATCATCTACAAAAATACCTGTTCCATTTACTTTTTCGTCTACATCCACACGCTTAAATTTCTGATTCATCTTCAATTTACCTACAGGAGCTGGTATCTGAAGATTGTCCCTAAAATATTTCGCTGCCATTAAAATAGCTTCTTCAATTTTTTTATATCCAGTACAGCGACAGATATTACCTCTAATCGCCTTTTTTACATCTAACTTTGTTGGATTAGAATTGACATCTAATAGAGCTTTTGCACAAATCACCATTCCAGGAATACAAAAGCCACACTGTACTGCACCTGCTTCTCCAAAACAATATTCATAAACTTCCTTTTCCCTGTCACTTAATCCCTCAATGGTTAAAATTTTTTTTCCTATAAATTTTGATACTTTTTGTACGCAAGCTTTTACTGCTTTTCCATCTACTAAAATAGTGCATGTTCCACATGCACCTTCGCTGCAACCGTCCTTTGCAGAAGTGATCTTCAAATCATCTCTTAAAAAACGCAATAGGGGTTTATCAGTATTCGAAGCTACATCCTTACCATTAATATTTAATGTAAACATAAATAACCTCCTATTTTATAAAAATTTAACAATTTATTGTTATAATTATTATAAAACGGAGGCTAATGTTTATCAAATTCTTTGTGAAAAGAACTTGCTTTTTGCATCAAAACAATCTATCAAATTCATCTTTTGCATACTGACGGACATTGTGTTCAAATTGCTCATATTTTTTTAAAAATTCCATACCTTCTTCGGTTAAATAAGTTTTTCCACCATTTCGTCCACCATGTTTCCTCTTAACCACCGCATATCCTAATTCTTCTTCCAACTGATTCAGCATATTCCACGCTTTGCTATAGGAAAGAGCCATGTGTTTACATGCATTTCGTACAGAATGTGTATTCTGAATTAAAATCAAAAGCAACTTTGTTCTTGAATTAAAAAACATAGACTCCTTTTCAATACTTATTTTAACAAAAGGATGTAAAATACGCTGGTTATGTTTCTTTAGGAGTTTTTCCAATTGGCAAGGGTCTCCTGTATCACTTAAAATTCCTTCATCTTCCACATCCATCAACTGTCTTTCAACGCCAATATTTTGTATAGCTCCCTCCATCCCTCCATTACCATCATATTTTAAAACTTGAGGGATTAACTTAGAAGATATCAAAAGGGGGTGTCCAGTTTTTCCATGATAAGATGGTGATAGCAATTGTTTATCACATTCTATCATCTTTTGAATAGTTTCTGGTGTAAATAGTGGAGCACTTACCGGATTAAATATTACTTGATCACATTTATTCTTTAAAAAATCCAATCCTATTTTTACAGAATCAAGCATTTGTGAATTTTCGTATTCTCCATTATACAAAAATATAACTCCATAATAGGCTAAATTACGTTCAATTTCCTCAGACTTATACCCCGTAATTACCACAATTGGTGAAACTCCAGCCTTTTGAAAAGTTAAGACAATTCTTTTTACTATAGTTATAGAACCAATTTTGCGCAGTGGATATGTTTCATCTCTCTCTGACGTTTTTCCTGCAGCAGCAATTATACCTCCTGTTGTTTTTTTCTCTTTCTCCATATCCATACTCCTTATCTAGCTGCAACTTGCATATATGTACAATTTAAGACTATATTACCTTGCTTAGTATATAAATACTTCAACTTTCCCAATTTAAAAACATTGTGAATCAATTAATTTTCTTCTTTTAAACACTGTTCAATAAGCCCTTCGGCTACATCAAAATACTTTTTTAAATCAAACTTACCTTCATCAATAAGATACTGTAGTGATGCTCCTAACATTAATGATAGCATTATATATGTTAGCATATCTTTATATTCATTATCTACACTGTCTTTAAATTCCCCTTTATCTAAAACTTTGCTAATGCCACCGCGCCATATATTAAAAGTTTTTTGAAACTTTTTCCTTATTTCCTCATTTACTGTACCTTGAACCCAATAATCAAGTTGTACATAATCTAATTCTTTATTATTTAAAATGTCATCTTCCTTTTGTTCAAAAAATCCTCTTATATTTTCTAAAACACTTTTATTTTCTAAATCTATATATTTCTTACGGTTCTCTGAAAATTGCTTTTGTATATCATCTAAAAGGGCTATCATTATATCATTTTTAGTTGGAAAGTAATAATGCAAATTAGCCTGACTTCTCTCAGTTTCTTTTGCAATCATATGCATACGGGTACCGCTTATTTTTTCCCTTGCAATTACTTTCATAGCAGCATTTAATATCTCTTTTTTTGCATCTTTTGGCATAGTATAACCTCTTTCTCGTAACAATTATAATCTACTATAAAATTATACTCTAAGTTTAAATTTTACGCAAAATTTGTATAGAAGCTTCATATCTTATACTTAAATATCTGTAAATAAATCTATAAAACTAAATTTAGAGTAATCAAATAATCCCCTTGAAGTTATTTTTATCTCTGGAATTACGGGAAGTGCCATAAACCCAAGTGTTATAAATGGATCAACTTCTTTTTTAATTCCAAACTTTACTGCTAATGAATTTAATTTTATAATTTTATCTACTACAAAAGATGGATTCTCAGATGTCATAAGTCCACCTATTGGTAATTTTAAATACTCTAACAATTTACCTTCAGATACAAATACTATACCTCCATTATTGGATATAATGTTATTTACTGCTATCTCCATATCTTTATCATTGTCACCTAATACAATTATATTATGAGAATCATGGGCAATTGTCTGAGCTATAGCCGCTTTTTTGAGACCTAGGCCTTCTATGAACCCAACAGAATGTTTTCCACTGTTTTTGTGTCTCTCTATCACAGCTATTTTATTTACAACTTCTTCTTTACTTTCAACACATTCAACTAATCCTTCATTTATTTTAACTTGTCTCTTTTCCTTTTTAGTAACTAGTCCTCCTGGCTGAACTTTTATTACATTTACAAATTTACCTTTAGCCTTAATCTTAAATAAGTCTTCTTTTATATGATCTACATTTACTGATGGCTTAGCAAAAATATCTTTAAACATATGATTATTTTTGTATACTTTACCATTCTTAATCACATTTTTAATTTTCAATTTTTTAATATCTTCAAATATTACCAAATCAGCCTTCATACCAGCTGAAATAGCACCTCTATCCCATAAATTATAACAATTAGCTGCATTAAATGATGCTATTGTATATGCTTTTATAGCATCTAATCCTTCATCTATAGCAGTTCGTATACAATTATCTATACTGCCCTCATCTACTAAATCCTCTATATGTCTGTCATCAGTACAAAACAAAAACCTGCTATAATTTTTGTCATTTACTGCAGGTAATAATTTTTTCAGATCTCTAGCCGCAGATCCTTCCCTAAGCATTACATACATCCCATTTTTCACTTTTTCTAAAGCTTCTTCATAATTGGTACATTCATGATCTGTTCTAATGTTAGCACATAAATAAGCATTAAGTTCTTTATCATTAATTTTAGGGCAGTGTCCATCTAAACTTTTTCTATACTTGTTTACCATTAAAATTTTTCTTATCATCTTTTTATTCCCTGAAGTAACTGCATTAACATCCATTACTTCTCCAAGTCCTAAGACTTGAGGATCTTCAATAAATCTTTCTAAATTATCCGCTTCAAGCACTGCACCATTATCTTCAAAATCTACTGCTGGAACACAAGACGGAAGCATAAAAAATATATCTGCATCACCTTTTTTACTGTTTTGGAGCATAAATTCTATACCCTTTTCTCCTAAAACATTTGCTATCTCGTGGGGATCTGCAATAATTGTAGTAACCCCTTTTTTAATAACTAAATCAGAAAATATTTCTGGAGTTACCATAGAAGATTCTATATGAACGTGAGAATCTATAAACCCTGGTGCTACAAAAAAACCATTGCAATTAATTTCATGGTTTCCTTCATATTTACCCATTCCTACAATTATCCCATCATTTATTGCAATATCCTTTTTTTCAACAGTTTGAGTAAATACATTTATTATAAAAGCATCTTTCAGCACAAGTTCTGCTTTTATCCTGCCCATAGCAGCATCGATTTTACTTGTCAATTCATTCATCTACTCACTTCTCCAATCTATTAAAATGCCCTATTATAATCTTACTCCCACAGTTTAAAAATATTGCGAAGCAAAGCTTCGCAAGTTAAGAATGAATAATGAAAAATTAATAGTGAAGGAAAATTTTTAGCTGTCACAAAAAATCTTTAAATTTATATAAGTTAGTGCTTAGTAATGTTTTGCTTTAGCAAAACGAGCTTTGAAAAATTTAATTAAAGATTTTTTGCAGTGTAACGAAAAAAATCCACATTAACTATTAATTCTTCACTCTTAACTATTAACTAAAAAGTTGCTTCGCATTATATTTAAATTAAGTCAAAATCTCATATGCGTAAAAGTTAAATATATAATATATATTACTCTACTCAAACGGAAGGAGTAAATACCTTAGCACAAATAATACAGCAAGAACGTACACTATTGGACTAAGTTCTTTACCTCTACCAGTAGCTATTTTTACTATAGGATAAATGATCATTGCAACTGCAATACCATTTGCTATACTATAACTAAAAGCCATTAATGAAATAGCGAAGAAACATGGTAATGCTTCTGTAAAGTCACCAAAATCTATATTTTTGATTACTCCCATCATTAAGGCACCTACTATAATAAGTGCTGGTGCTGTAGCCTGTGAAGGAACTACTCCAACAAGTCCTGAGAAGAATAATGAAAGAATAAATAATATACCTACAGTTACTGCTGTGAGACCGGTTCTTCCTCCTGCCGTAACACCAGAGGTTGATTCAACATAGGTATTAATAGTACTTGTTCCGAAAAATGATCCTGCAGTTGTTGCTACTGCATCACAGATAAGGGCTTTCTTAAGTCTTAAAACTTTACCGTTTTCATCTACCATCCCTGCCTTTGTAGCAGTTCCAACAAGTGTTCCAATAGTATCAAAAAGGTCAACCAAACAAATTGTTATAACAACCATAACAAAACTCAAAATTGCTCCTGCTATAGAAGTACCTCCTTTTGAAAAAAGACCGGAAAAATCAAAAGCTGCAAAAGTAGGTGCAAGAGAAGGTGGTGCACTAAAGATGTGTAAATTTGCAAGAGAAGTAACTTTAAGCGGTATACCTATAAGCGTAGTTAAAACAATGCCTATAAGAATGGATCCTGTAACATTTCTTGCCATAAGTACACCAATTACTAAAACTCCTATTATGGTAAGCAATGTTCCTGGTTGTGCGAAATTTCCAAATCCAACAAGTGTTGATTTATTTGAAACTATTATTCCACCACTTTTTAAACCAATAAGTGCAATAAAAAGTCCTATACCACCAGACATAGCATATTTTAAATTTTGAGGTATAGCATCAACAATTTTTTCTCGTATGGATGTAACTGTAATAATTATAAACAAAATACCTGAAGTAAGTACTGCAGTAAGAGCTTGGTGCCAATTAAAACCTAATGTCAAACATACTGTGTAAGTAAAGAATGCGTTAAGACCCATACCTGGAGCTTGAGCAAAAGGTAAATTTGCATAAAACCCCATTATAAATGTTCCAACAGCAGCAGCTAGACAAGTAGCAACAAATACCGCCGATACAATAGGATCAGAGCCTACATTAAACTTTGAAGCTGCATCTCCAACTACACCTGCTGAATTCATACCTGCTATTCTAAGAACACTTGGATTAACAAATATTATATAGGCCATAGTGATAAAAGTTGTGAATCCAGCAAGAATTTCTGTCTTTACATTTGTGTTGTTGTCTTTCAACTTAAAAAATGACTCTAGAAACGAATTTTTCTGTCCATTAACTCCACTTTCCATAAATTAACCCCCATTATAAAATTATTTAAAGTTCTCTAAACTTATTAAGCTGAAGAACTTTATTTTTAATAACATTTAGGTTCTTTTATTTTTTTGCCGGATATATATCTGTCCTTAATATTTCTGTCATCTCCAGTATAAATAAACTTTTGCAGCCTTTCTTCTATTGACAATTGTCTAAATATAGCTAAACTGCTATCATCAATAACAAGAGCATCAAACTCATACCCATTTTCAAAGCTTCCTACTTTACCAAAAAATTTTCCTCCACCTTTTGTTGCCAGGTAAAATAATTCTGCAGTACTAAAAGGCTTATCTACTTTACTGCTTTCAAGCCATTTTAAATTTGATACCTGAGCACTATTCACAATTACATTTGTCATTGACAAACTATGTCCTGCAGATATATCACTTCCAAGCCCTACAGGGATACCTCTTGTAATGAACCTTCTAATAGGTGCAATGCCACTTGACAAATTGCAATTTGAATTAGGATTGTGAGCAATAAATATATTTTTTCTTTTCATCAACTCAATTTCATCTTCATCTACCAAAATACAATGAGCCATAATAGTGGGCACATCTCCAAACAATCCAGCGCTATCATATACACTTGCATAGTTTTTACACTCTGGGTGTAATTCTTTAACAAATCTAACTTCATCATTATTTTCACATAAATGTGACTGCACTGGAACACTGTACTTTTTAGCTAAATTTCCTAAGTTCTTTAATAACTTCATACTGCAGCTTGGAACAAATCTAGGTGTAATTATAGGCTTGACAAGTTCATATTTTGTAGAATATTCCTGCAATATTTCTTCTGTATCATAAACTGAATTTTCTGTACTTTCTACCAAATATTCTGGTGAATTTCTGTTCATGTTTACTTTTCCCACATATGCTGATAATCCTGACTCCGCAAATAAATCCATTAAAAGTTTTGTTGAATCTTTATGAATAGTTGCAAAAACACATGCCCTTGTGGTACCAAATCTCCACAAATCTCTTATTAAAGCTGAGTACACCTTTTTTGCATAGTTAATATCTGCATATTTTGCTTCCTCAGGAAAAGTATATTCTTGAAGCCATGGCATCAGTTCTTTATCAAGCCCTAATCCTAAGTTTCCATATTGTGATGCATGTAAATGCAAATCAACAAATCCTGGTATTATAATTGCATCTCCATAGTCTATAACCCTTATATTTCTAAACTTTTCAGGAAGATTTTTATATACACCTTTAACACACTTACCTTCAACTACAATATACCCATTTTCAAATACTTCAAATTTGCCAAAAGTTTTAGTAAAAATAATATTACCCTTAACAATATATATGCCCTCCATTAAGCTGCCCCCTTTTAAGTTATTGTAATTTTTGCATTTAAAGATTAGAAATAGAAATTTAAATAAGATATTAATACATTATTATTAAAAATGATTGTAAATTAGAATACTGAAGAGTTAAATATGATATAATCTATACTCAAATAAGTTAATTTAATATAGCATACCATATAATGTGTGATGGTATAGTATTGTTTTTGCTTATACTAACTAGTTCGTCCATTTTTATTATAAATCTGAATTATACTTCTGTCAATATATATTAATTTTGTAATAATATATTATAAAATTAAGCAAAAGTGTAAAATTTATAAGCTTTCTAACTTAAAAATAAACTTATACGCAGAAACATTTTACAATTATGAAACCCATTTAAATATTTTAGATTTATCAAAATATTTAAATGGGCTGAAGGTTGTAAAAATATTTAGATTATAAGTTTATTTTTTGCTTTATAACCATATACTTCTTTTACATTTCTATTTTATATTTTTTAATCTTGCTGTACAAAGTATTTCTCCTAATTCCCAATGCTGCTGCCGAATGAGTTATATTTCCCTTAAACTTCTTCAACACCTTTACTAAATGTTCCCTTTCCACGTAATCCAATTTTAAGCAGTCTTCATTAATATTTACAAGTACATCATTATTACAACTTTCTTCTGAAAAATAACCTGCAGGTACAGATTCAGTATTTATAATTAATTCCACTACATTTTCTAATTCCCTTATGTTTCCAGGCCAACTGTAGTTAATCATTTTTTGTAAATATTCTCCTGGTATAACTGGTTGTTTTTTACTTAATTTTTGTGATATGCTCTTAATAAAATATTGAATAAGAATAGATATATCCTTTTTTCTTTCTCTAAGTGGTGGTAAATATAAAGGCAGTACATTTAATCTATAATATAAGTCTTTTCTAAACCTTCCACGCTCCACTTCTTTTTTTAAATCTCTGTTTGTGACAGCTACAATCCTAACATCCACAGGTATAGATTTTGAACTCCCAATTTTCGTTATTACGCCTTCCTGAACAACTCTTAGAAGCTTTGTTTGCATATCAAGAGGCATTTCTCCAATTTCATCCAGCATTATAGTTCCGCCATCTGCCAATTCAAATTTTCCAAGGTTGCCACCCTTTTTGGCACCCGTAAAAGCTCCTTCTTCATATCCAAAAAGCTCTGACTCTATAAGCTGTTTAGGGATAGCTCCACAATTTAAAGCTATAAAAGGCCCATCTACTCTGCTGCTGTAATTATGAATAGATTGTGCAAATACCTCTTTTCCCGTACCGCTTTCTCCCATTATAAGTATAGTTGATTTACTATCTGAAATCTTTTTGGCATACTCTATTATTCTCATAAAGCTTTCATCTTGGCCAATTATTTTATCAAAAGTATAGTAAGCCTGACCATCATTTCTTTTCCTTGCCATTTTGATTTCTTCAAAAACATATACTACCTCAACGTTATCATCTTCACAGTTATATATAGAACTGGTAGTTAGTTGATATCTAGTTTTATTTCTCACAGCCACTATGTTTGTTTCTTTTGAAGTACCTTGGCCTAAATATATGGACGTCTTTATATCATTCCAGTTTTCTATAATATCTTCCATTTTATCTGCTTCTAACTTATTACCTCTTATACCAAACATATCTTGTGCTTTTTTATTGCAAATTTTTATTTTACCATTTATATCAGAAGTTATTATAGAAACAGGACTAGAATTAAATATATTTTTTATATGCTTGTAATTCATATTTTGAATCTTATTGCATTCTTTTACTTTAAGCATTTCTTCTATAGCATTTGACGCCGCTATAACCATCCCAAGTGTATGAGAATGTACAAATTCGGCATACCCAGTAAGATTCAATACGCCTATAAGTCTTCCTTTACTATCTTTTATAGGTGCTGCAGAACACGTCCATTTGTGATATGCTCTAATAAAATGATCATCTCCAGAAACTTGAACTGGCATTTTAGTACTTATAACCATACTCATAGAGTTAGTTCCAATATTTTCTTCATTCATAAAAGCCCCTGGTACCATCTTTAAAGAAAAAGCTTTCGAAAGTATTTTTTCATCTCCCAATGCATTTAATATACATCCTTCTCCATCAGTAAGTAATACAAAGAAGTTGAAACCCTTTACAAAATTAATTAGCTGCTCCATATAAGGTGCCGCGGTCAATATTAGATTTCTGTTAGCTGCAAATTTTTTCTGTAATTCATTATCATATAATATTTTTTTACTAAAAACCTGGCGTGAATCAATACCAAACTTTTTACATCTTTCATGTGAAAGTTCTATATCCGTTTTATATACAGCTTCATTATCCAATTTAGAAGTAACTGTATTCACTATAATCCCCCCCATTATAATAACAACTTCCAATTCCACTCCCCATTACTAAAGGAAAGTTCATTTATACACCCATAGGGTTGATTTATTTTAAATATATCCTGCATAGATATTGATAAAATATTCTTTAGTATGACTCTATTAACTCCTGCATGGGAAATTATAATTATATTGCCACTAGTGCTATTTATAATAGATTTAAAAACAGGGATAACTCTTTTCTCAAGATTTTTAAAACTTTCTCCCCCTGTTGGTACAAAACCTCCTATATCTTCTCCTCTACTTTTAAACTGCTCTGGTAAAGAGCTTTTAATAAAACTAAAAGTTTTTCCTTCCCATTCTCCCATGTTTATTTCCATTAACTCATTTACTATAATCTTATCTATATTTCTATCTTCTAAAATTATATGTGCTGTTTCAACACATCTCTTTAGAGGACTTAAATATACTTTCTCTATGTCTATTTTTTCAAAAAATCTTTTTAATTTTAGCACTTGTAAAGTACCTTCTTCATTTAAAGGTATATCTGTAATTCCTATGTAACGTTTTTCATTACCTACATTTATTTTTCCATGTCTTATTAAATATATTTTTCTACTCATATCTAAAATTTTTCCCCAATACATTCTCTATCTTTTTTTCGATTTTTCTAGCTTCCCCAAACCTTTTTCTCACTTTATTTAATGCTTCAAGATTATTTGAAAATCTTGAAGAATATTCAGAAAATCTTTTTTCTAATCCTACTAATTCGTCTTCCTGAACAACTTTATCTGCCAAGTACAGTAGCTCTCCTTCTGTAATATTATCTTCTTCATTTACCTCTATATCCATGTGAGTTGCTATTATTTTCGCTATATTCGGGTAACCCAAGTCACTTAATATTCTAGCCCCTTCTTTAGCATGATTTTTTTCTTTTCTAGCCAAATCATGCAAAAGTCCTGCAGCTAACATTGTATTCTTATTAAAATTATATTCTTTACTATTTAACTTATTTAAAACATTTAGGGCTATTTCTGATACCTTATTACTATGTCTCCTTATATTACAAGGTACACCATATAAGTCTAAAATGCAATAACATTCTTCCAAATTAGGTGCTTTTAAATAAAAATATTCTAGTAATTTTTTATAGTCTTCTTTAATATCCATATCCATCAATATACCTTGGTCTGGAACCGAAACTCTTATAGAATCATTGTCAAACTTTTGAAGTATTCTCTTTAGTCCCCCTTCACCATCACTTTTCATTATTTCTGATCTATACTTACAATCTATGAAGGGAGGATGCCCTGATTTTTCATTAAACTTAGGATATATAATGCCCTTACCATACTCCATATATTTATCTTTTAACATATTTACAGTATGTGTTTTTATGAGAGGTATATCTACAGGATTCATAAAAAATCCTTTTACATCCTCTTGCAATACTTCCATACCCTTTACTATGGAAGAAAACATGCCCTTTGAATAATCTTCATTTTTTATCCACCTAACTCCTAAATCTTTAATTACATCTATTACTTCATTTTGCCTGTGGCCTACTATTACTACAATATCATCAATTTTTGAAGCCTTAAAAGTATTTATTATCATTTCCACTGCAGTACATTCTCCAAATTTCAAAAGTGGTTTAAAGTCTCCCATCCTTGAAGAATATCCTGCCGAAATGATAATGGCCCCTAATTTATCTTTTTCCATTAAAAGTCTCCCTTTTTACCTTTATTAGTTCTGCCACAATACTTATTGCTATTTCTTCAGGAGTTTGTGCATATATAGAAACACCTATAGGACTATGTACCCTTTTTAAATCTTCCTCTGTATATCCTTCATCCAAAAGACTCTCATAAACAAACTTCCTTTTGCTCTTGCTTCCTATCATCCCTATATACTTTGCATTAGTCTTAAGCATCTGCCCTAATACTTCCTTATCGTAAGCATGCCCTCTTGTAACTATTACTATATAACTATTACTATCTACCTTTATATATTTAAGAATATTTTCAAAAGAAGGAATTGCTTTTACTTCTTTTACATCTTTAAACCTTTCCTTATTTGCAAATTCCTGTCTATCGTCTATAACAACAATGTCAAAATCCAGACTTTTGGCTACTTCTGCAATTTTTTGTGCTACATGTCCCGCACCTATTACATATATAGTTTGAGTATTTAAAACAGGTTCTATTAAATAATGTTCCTCTTCTAGGTCAGTATACTTCATAGTAATATTTTTAAAATTTTCTTTTATTTTTCTAATTATGTACTGAATCTTTTCATCTTCTTTTCCATAAAATGATGCTTCACTACAAATCCATTTATCTGTGCCTTTTATGCTTTTTCCTTCTTCAGGTATTCTAGTTATAATTGCAAAATTATCACCTTTTCTCTTCAGCTTCTGCACATTTTTATACATTTCCACCATATCACTGTCTTTATAATCTACATATTCCAGAAGCAATTTAAGATCTCCACCGCAGGCAGCACCTAAAGCCTCTGCACCTTCATTTGTAAGTGAACAATTTTTAATTATATAAGCCTCATTTTCAAATATCCTTGAAGATAATTTTATGGCCAATGCCTCAAATATGCCTCCACCTATAGTTCCTATAATAGAAAAATCCCTTTTTATAATCATCTTGGTACCTTCTTCTCTAGGCGCAGATCCAGATTTTTCTAGAATAGTGGCCAAAACAAAATCTTCTTTTTTATCCAGAAGATTATTTATCATCTCATATATATCTTCCACATTTATCCCCTCCATCTATAATCATATATTTTTCGCTTTACCATACTATTTTTTACTTCTATACTTTTTTTCATATACTTTAATACAATTTCCAAAGTTCCATCAATTAATGCTTCTCTTACTGATGGAATTTTTTCTATGCTATTTTTAATACGCCCTTTTAATTTGTAAAAGTCTTCTTCATCTTTTACAGCAATATCTATATACAAAATATTTTTCTTTTCAATATAAACATTATAATTTATTACATCTTCAAAAGACAAGATTATTTCATCCAAATCTCTCATAGATAGGAATTTATTTTTACCTATTACAATTTTATTTTCCATCCTTCCATGAACTCTTTCCATAGTCTTTAAAAAAGTACCACAAGCGCACAAACTTGCTTTAAAACACCCTATATCACCTGTTTTATATCTTATTAAAGGCATTCCTTCTCTTGTAAGAGTTGTAAATACTATCTCTCCATATTCTCCATCTTTTGCTACCTTTCCTGTACGAGGATTTATTACTTCAAAATACAGATCATTTTCTCTCATATGGTAACCACTTAAAGCCTCACATTCTACTCCTCCTCCATACCCCATTTCCGTCATACCATAGTGTGTGAAAACTTTACAGTTAAATTTATGTGTAATTTCTCTTATTAATGTTTCTGGCACATAATCAGCACTTAGAAGAATTTTTTTTATATTGGCTTTAAATGTTTCAGATTCCACTCTGGAAAAATACAATACCTGAAGTGGAATCCCTACTATACAATCTATACCTTTTTCCTTTATAAATTCTGCAGTATCCTTAGGATTTACAAGTACACCTTGAACATAGCATGTTATATCTATATCCTTTAACGCTTTTTTTAGCAAATCTCCTATACTGCCATGACTATTTCCTGGTAAAAGCACCAATACCCTGTCATTTTTATTTACAATACACTGCATACCATATTTAAAAAATTCTACAGTAAGATCTAAGTCCTTTTCCGTAAAATATATTCTTTTTTCTTCTCCACTTGTTCCCGAAGTTCTTAACGTTACTATCCTGGCAACATCTCTTTGAGGTACGCATAAAAAATTATTTGAGTTTTCTTTTATATGTTCTGGCAATGTAAAAGGAATTTTTTCAAAATATTTAAAGGATTTTATATCATCTTCCTCAATATTTTTCAAATATTCCTTATAAAACTTACTATATTTTTTTCCGTAATCTATAACTTTTCTTATTTTATTTAACTGATAATTTTCTAAAGCTTCCCTACTTTTTTCCTTTATCCCCGTTTTATCCACTATCCATGCTTCAAGTGGTGTCAGCTTCATTTTGCCCTCTCCCCTTTAACTCCACAGTTTCTGTAAATCCACATTTCAAATGTCTTGAAATGCCATGGTAGATATACTAAAAGTATAGCTATTTATATTGTACAATATTTTATCCCAACTGTTAATTTTACTAATCATCCCTATTTCCAAATTCATATCCATACTTACATATTATCTGTTGAATCTTCTCATAACTTTTCAATAAAACATCTCCACACTTTACAGGATAATTTATATTACCATTTTCATCAGTTATTTTTTGAATTCCTATTATATCTCTGCACTCTGTGCTTTCAAATTTTTCTTTAAACCAATCTATATATTCACTTAACATAGGTTGAAAATTTTCGCCATAATATTCTCTAGGCTCACCTTTTCCTGCATAAAGTCCTATAACAGCTATACCTCCAGTTAAAATTCCGCAAACCTTTTCGCTAGATCCTAATCCCCCACAAAGGCCATTTAAGGCCTTTATTAAATCTGTTTTTTCTTTTTCCTCATCCTCTAAAGCCAATTTAAGCATTATTTGGGTACAACAAAATCCTGATGAAGCCAATTTATATATACGAAAAGCAGTATCATTTATAACTTTTATTCTCCTTCTCTGCTATCATCACTTATCTTCCAGTCCCTTTTCTACCTCCTTCATTTTTCCTAATGCAAGTTTCTCATCTATAATTACCATTTTACATTGTGGACACTGCATGAGTTCAACTTGAAAATTTCCTCCAAGATATAAAACCTTTACCTGTCTAAGTTCTAATTCTTTATTACATTTGTCACAAATCCATGGAGTTTTCTCTTCTTTATTAATATTCATAGCTATTCCTCCACTACTTCCATCCTATGGCTGTAAACGTCTTTAACAAAAATTTGATTTTCATTTTTTTCATATTCTACCCAATAGGTAACACTACCAATCCTAAGTCTGCATAAATAATGAGAATTTTCAGGATTAAAAAATCTCTCTTTATTTTTTTGCGCATTATCTACTGCTTTTTCTATATCTTCAAGCAAAATCAGTCTTTCTTCCATTTGATTTTGCACATTGTCCGGTATATTTAATTTAAATCCATAATCCTTTTTAAAGTCATTCATTTCCTCATTCCATATTTCTTTTAAAAGTTTCTTTTTAACAAGTGCCCTATTTTCATGACGCTTTGAAAGACTTGGAACTTTTCTCAGTCCGGCTTCTTCTAAATTATTGCTATAAATTAAGTCTAAGATATGGAAGGTTTTTTTACCTTCATCTATAAATAGATCCTTACACATTGCACAGTAAACTAAATAATCCAGGTTACTTTCACCTATCCTATCTTTTGCAAATTCCCTAGACTGCTCTCTATTTGCAAAATATACTAAGCCTCCATAGCCACAGCACTTAGTTTTTTCTTTTGAAAATTTGAGTTCTTTTATTTCATATCCTAATTTGTCTGCTATACTTCTTATACTTTCGTGAATTTCTTTATTATGCCTTGTTGAACATGCATCTTGTACAGCTAACACTTTCTTTTTCTCTGTTTTATTATTTTTCCTGATACCATATTTATCCATAACTTCCCATAGAGAAATAAGTTTAATATCCGGTATATATTTTTTAAAGTTTCTATAGCAACTTGAGCAAGCTAAAATAAAAGTTGGCTTTCCTGCTTTTTCCCACTTATCTTTCATATCCTCCATATTCTTCTTCACTAAATCCTGTCTTCCAGCCCAATCTGCTGGTGCACCGCAGCAGCCTAACATTATCCCAACTCCATCTTTAATATTATCCATGAGATATTTATATATTTCAGGTATATATTCAGGAGAAGAAGCAGGCAGCTGACATCCAGGATAAAACATATATTTCACCTTTTCATATCCCGGCTGATTTTTTACCATAGAAAAATGTTTACTATTACTAAATTCCATATCTCTAAGTCCAAAATCATGAGCTGACACAGGCATTTTTTCTCTTTCTACCATACTTTCACGGGTTTCTTGTATTATATCCTTCATGTCTAAATTAGAAGGGCACACTTCACCACAAAGTCCGCAAAGAGTACATGAATTAATCATTTCATTTGCATAATGATCTCCTAGTACTATGTTTTCGTTATGATTTATCTGCCTTATATACTTTCTAGGTTCAGTATTATACTTTCTTAAATGTGGACAATTTTTAGCACACTGTGAACATTCACATTTCAAACATCTTTGTGCTTCTTCTATTGCCTCCTTTTCATTATATACTGAAGAAGTCCTTTTAATAGGTTCTACAGTTTCTATATCATCCAATTGAAGTTTTAAGGGAGTATCATAAGGACCTTCATTTTCTCTAGCTGCTGTAAGAGAAGTTTTTTGAAGGTATCTGTCAATGGATGTAGCTGCCCTTCTTCCAGAACTTATGGAAAGTATAACTGAATCGCCTTTGTTTACAACTCTTCCCCCTGCAAACAAAGAACTATCCTCCACCTGGAAAGTTTGTGGATTTACTTTTAAATCTTTTTTCCAAGTTCCTGTCCCCATGTAAACTGCATCATAGGTATTGAGTATATCCTCCAATTTTTTTTCATCTACAAATTCATTGAACTTAATTGTTATATCGTCTTTATTCATTATTTCTAGTTCTTCTTCTATCGTTTGCTTTGAAAGTTGTTCCCCCTGGAAGTTCCACAATCTGCCGCCTATTTTATCACTTTTTTCGTAGACAGTAACTTGATATCCTTTTCTATCCAAGTCGAAAGCAGCAACAATACCACTTATACCTGCGCCTATTACTGCAACCTTTTTTTCATTTTTAGGTATAGGAATAGACTTTTTGGGGGAAGAAAAACCTAACTCTATTGCTGTCCTTTCAAGCTCATGTATATTTATGCCTCCACCTAATTTATTTCTAGGACATACGCCCTTGCAAGGCTCATCACATATACTTCCTATTATTCTTGCAAAAGGAACCTTCTTAGACATAATTTTATAGGCTTTTTTAAAGTCTCCCTTTTGTATTTCTTCAATAAAAGCTTTTACATCCATGTGTAAAGGACACCCTGCTATACAGGCTGAAGGTTTGTCTCCAATACATAACTCTCTTCTATTTAGTAGTTTATTTAAATCCATAGAACTTCTCACCTTCCTTTATAGATTATTAACTCTAGAACTAAACTTATAAAGTTATTTTCTTTTGCTTAAATCTTTGTAATATTCATTTCTTCATGTATATTTTAAATCATCTAATAATGAAATGATACTGGATAAGTTTAGTCTCAATGTTAATTATCTATACCAAAAAGGAATCAGAAACTTAAAAAAAACACTTCAATATAAAATGTAGAAATTATTTGCTTCTGATTCCTTTATAGAGATATGCCTAATATACGTTATCTCTTATTTCTTAAGTGCTGCCAAGACCTTCTCAGGTAAAGCTGGCAATTTAGTAATACGTGCTCCACAGGCGTTATATATCGCATTAATTATTGCCGCATGTGGTGCTGAAAGAGGCATTTCTCCTGATCCTGCTGCTCCATAAGGGCCATTTGGTCTTGGTGTTTCCTGATGAATAAGTGTTATATTGTCTGGAACATCTTTTATTTGAGGTATTCCACAAGCTGTAAGTGTAACATGTTTCTTTAAATCTTCAAAATCTTCACTTAAAGCGAGTCCTATACCTTGAACTAATCCACCATAAAGCTGTCCTTCAACTACTATTTTATTTACTATAGTACCGCAATCTGAAACCATAGTAAGATTTTCGACTTTAGTCTTTCCTGTATTGACGTCGACTTCTACTTCTGCCATAAGTACACCATACATATATACAGGGAATGGATTTCCTTGACCTGTCTCTACATCACAAGCAGTACATGGTGCTGTCCACTCTCCATCATATTTTACTGGAAGACCTTGAGCTACCATCTCATCATAAGTTCTATAAGTCCCATCTTCTTTTTTCAAAGCATTTACCAAGTTTTCACAGGCAACTCTTGTAGCATTACCAGTTAAAACATTAGAACGACTTCCACCTGCAGGGCCACTATCTGGCGTAAATTTCATATCATTCATAACGAGTTTAATTTGTTCAGGTTTTATTCCTAAAGGTTTTAAAGTTTCATGAGCAATTGTGAGTGTTCCCATATCAGCACCTTGGCCATGATCTTCCCAGGAGTTTGCCACAGTAACGCCTTCTAGAGTAATTTCAGCCCAAGCTCTTGATGTATCTGGACCGTCTAGGCCGCATCCATATATGAGAAGTGAAACTCCCACACCATATTTTTTATCTCCAGAACTAGCATTATTTTTATCCTTAACTCTCTTTTTTGCTTCATTATAAAATGGTCTTAATTTATCTATTGCCTGAGGCAGACAAATTACATCTGGAGGACATCCATTTGGAGTTGTATCTCCTTCTCTATAAACATTCATGTATCTAAATTCTAGAGGATCCATTCCAACCTTCTCAGCTAGCTCATCAATTGCTACTTCTGATGCAAAAAGAGATTGAGGTGAACCATATCCTCTAAATGCAGAACCCCAAGCATGGTTAGTGGCTACAGTACGGCCTTCACCTCTTATATTTGGAATATTATATCCGGCACCCATAAATTGAGTTCCTCTCATTGTCAAAAGATCTCCAAATTCAGAATATGGTCCATGATCTACACTCCAATCTGTTTCCAGTGCCTTTATCTTTCCATCTTTATCTGCACCATATTTAAGATGCATGAAGAAAGGTGACCTTTTTCCGGTATATGTTATCTGCTGATACATGTTAAATTCAAGATATACAGGTCTTTTAGTTACCATAGCAGCTACTCCAAGAAGACCTTCCATTGTTGGACTAAATTTATAACCAAATGTACCTCCTGTAGGATTTTGAACTATTTTAAGTTTTTGGAGTGGTATTCCTATTCCATCTGCAACCATTGCTGCATGTATGTGTATTCCAACGCTCTTTGAATGTACCATTAAATCTCCATCTTCATCAAAATATGCGAATCCAACATCTGGTTCAAGTGGTAAATGTGGTTGTCTTCCAACATAAAAATCATCTTCAACAACATAAGGAAGAGAATCCATTAAAGGTGCCGTATCTCCACCTTTTTTAGTACCGCACTCAAAGTAAATATTAGGAGTTCCTGGATGAATTTCTATAGCATCTTCTGCCATAGCAGCTGGTGCACTCATATATGCTGGTAGCTCTTCTAACTCTACTTTAACTTTTTCTACTGCTGCTTCAGCTACTGCTGGATTTTCTGCCAAAACCATAGCTATAGCATCTCCAAATTGGAAAACCTTTTTATCATTTAATATAGGCCTTTCAAGTCCATCACCCTTATTGGATGGAAAAGCCAAACCATTTATTCTATTAGTGCCTGGTACATCTTTATATGTTAATACTTTATATACTCCAGGTATTTTTTCTGCTTCTGAAGTATCTATAGATATTATATTGGCATGGGATACCGTTGCCTGAACTAATTTAATGTGCAATGTTCCTGGTGGAAGTTCTAATCCAAGATCCGCTCCAAATTCCCATGATCCTGTTACTTTTGCAAGGGCAGATGGACGTACTACACTTGAACCAAGTAAAGTTCCATCTTTAGGAAGTTTAGCCCATATATCTTCTTTTCTTATTTCTCCACGCATAAGTTTTGCTGCTTCCATTACAGAATCAACTATTGGTTTGTATCCCGTACATCTACATACATTTCTATGTTTTTGAAACCAATCTCTTACTTCTTCCCTAGTAGGATTTATGTTTTCATCTAAAAGTGCCTTTGCAGAAACTATAAATCCAGGAGTACAGAATCCACACTGTGCAGCACCATGAACCATCCATGCTAACTGCAGTGGATGAAGATGCTCATTGGTGCCAACTCCTTCTATAGTTATAATATTTGCTTCATCAGGAACTCTTTTAATTTTAGTTATACAAGCTCTTACAACATTTCCATCCAAAATTATAGAGCAGGCACCACATTCTCCTTTTCTACATCCAACTTTTGTTCCAACCAGATGTAATTGTTTTCTCAAAACATCTGCTAAAAATGCCTCAGGATCTGCTATAACAGTCCTTTTAACTCCATTAATAATTAAGCTCTTTTTTAACATATTGTACCTCCTTGATTTTATATTATTGGAAGAAATATTAATTTCACTATTATTATGAGCAATGATTAATATCAATATTCAAAATGTTGAACTCACCTACGTTTTCTTTAAACTTTCTTTTTGAAATATAATTAGAGGGTTACCAACAGCATATCTGTAGGTAACCCTCTAATTATATTTTTCAAATGAAAAATATTATATTTGTATATTGTACTTTTTTATCTTACTGTATAAAGTATTTCTCCTTATACCAAGTGCTTCTGCCGAATGAGTTATATTCCCCTTGAACTTCTTCAATACTTTAATTATATGTTCTTTTTCCATATAATCCAGCTTTAAACAATCATCACTAATATCTACAAGTACCTCATTATCACAATTTTCTCCTGTAAAATACCCTGATGGTATAGATCCTGTGTTTACAATTAGTTCAACCAAATTTTCTAATTCTCTTATATTTCCAGGCCAATTATAATTAATCATTTTCTTCAAGTATTCTTCTGATATAACTGGCTCTTTTTTATTTAATTTTTGTGCTATATTCTTGACAAAATATTGAATAAGAAGAGGTATATCCTTTTTTCTTTCTCTAAGTGGAGGTAAGAATAAAGGCAGCACATTTAGCCTATAATATAGATCCTTTCTAAATCTTCCAG